>JAUWTE010000207.1 GCA_030609765.1 Acidobacteriota bacterium | reverse complement strand
CCCTGCTCGCGGCCATCTTTCTGCTCACGACATCCGCTTTCCTGATCACTTCGCCAGCCCAGGCCCAGGAGCTCGAGCCGCGGACGTTCTCCAACGCGCCTGTGAACCTGAACTTCGCGGCGTTGGCGTACATCTATTCCACCGGGAACGTCGCAATCGACCCGTCGCTCCCCATAGAGGGTCTCAAGGGCACGCTGCAGCTCGTCGCCCCCCGTTACGTCCGAACGCTCGACTTCTTCGGCGTATCGAGCAAAGTGAAGTTCTTGCTCCCCATGGCGAATGGGCACTGGGAAGGAGTACTGACCGATCCGCTACCGGGAACCGATCTCGAGCCAGGCTTCAGGACTCGTGACGACACGGGCCTGGGAGACGCGAGATTCGTATGGGAGGTCAACTTTTTCGGGTCTCCGGCTCTTGGCCTGCGGGAGTTCGCCAGTTACCGGCAGCGCACGATTCTCGGCGCCAGCATCCAGGTCATCATGCCGACAGGTAAGTACGACAGTGAGAGGCTCATCAACCTGGGCTCCAACCGCTGGGCCTTCCGCCCTCAGATCGGCATCTCCCAAGCTGTCGGACGGTGGACGTTCGAGGCCACTGCTTCCGGTTGGTTCTTCACGGACAACAGCGAGTACTTCGGCGGCCTCACACTCGAACAAGACGTGATCTACGCTCTTCAGGGTCACGTAATCTACACCATTCGCCCCGGCTTCTGGATCGCCGTTAACGCCGGCATCCTCGACGGAGGGACGACCCGAATCGACGGCGTCGTCCGTAACACCCTGCAGAAGAACTCGCGCGCCGGCATGACCCTCGCTTACTCGCTCGCCCGGCAGCACGGACTCAGCTTCGCCTATAGCCGTGGTGTGACAACGCGAATCGGCGCCGACTTTCGCACCTTCGCCTGTGGCTACCAGTACATGTGGGGAGGCGGGCTCTAGCGCAGGCCCGCCCTCAGCCAGGCGAACCCCCTTCACATCACTCGTACTGCAGCGCAGTCAGAGGATCGACCCGCGATGCTCGGCGCGCCGGCACGTAGGCCGCCACCGCCGCCACCACCGATAACACGATAATCACGATCACGAAGGTGACGGGATCGAGCGGTTCCACCTCGGAGAGCATTGCACCCATGAACCGCGTGAAGAACCCCGCGGCCAGGACTCCGAACACAATGCCGACCGCCGTTACGAGGAGGCTGCGGCGTAACACCATCCAGGAGATGTCAGAAGGCTGTGCTCCAAGCGCCATCCGCACGCCGATCTCACGCGTCTGCTGGCTGACCACGTAAGAGATGACACCGTAGATGCCCACCGCGCCGATCAGCAGAGCACCGCCGGACCCGATCAGCAGCAGCAACATGGTGAAGGACCTCTGCACCATGGCGCGCCCGAGAAGCTCTTCCATCGTCTCGACGCCGGCGATGGGCAGGTTGGGGTCCATCTCGAGGATCTTCTGCCGGATCGGTCCGGCGAGCGCCGTCGGGCCACCCTCGGTGCGAACAGCGAACTGCGGGTTGCGGACTACCCAGCTCCGACTAACCTGCTGTCCCTCCTCGTTCTCGACTACGATGGGCAGCAACGGGAAATAGGCGAGGGCGGGAACCTCGTCCTCGAGTCGGATGTTGCGCACGTTGCCTACCACGCCCACGATCGTGTACCAGGTGTCAGGGTTCGGCTCCTGGCCACCGCCGAACTGGATACGCCGGCCGACGGCGTCGTCACTCGGCCAGTAGACCTGGGCGAAGGCCTCGTTGACGATCACCGAGGCACGGGGGTCCTCATGGTCTGCCCGCTCGAAGGCACGGCCGGCCACCAGCGGGATGCGCAGGCTCTCGAAGTAGCCGGGCGAGGCATACTTGAAGAAATGCACCGGCGGCAGTCCCTCCGGCTCCAGAGGATGATCCTCGATGCTGAATCCTTGTCCCGAGGTGCTGCCGGAGAGAGGCACGCCGGTAGAAACCCCGACCGAGCGCACGCCCGGCATGCCACCAATCTCATCGAGCACTCTCTGAATGAAGGCGGTCGGTGCCTCGGGTCCCTCGTAGTCGTTCGCGTTCAGCGCCAAACGGAAAGTCAGCACGTCCGTCGCCTCGAATCCAGGGTCGATCGCGGCGAGCGTCCGGAAGCTGCGCACCATGAGACCCGAGCCCACCAGCAGCACCAGGGCCATGGCCACCTGAAAGCCCACCAGCAGGTTGCGGGCCATGAAGCGGCGGCGTCCCGCTGTGTTCGCACGACCACCTTCCTTGAGAGCGGCGGCCAGCCATGCTGTCTTGTAGCGCAGTGCCGGGATCAGGCCGAACAGCACGCCGACGAGAATCGACAAGAGGAAGGTGAAGACCAGCACGTTGGCGTCGATGCTGATCTCCTCGATGCGGGGCATGCGCTCAGGACCGAAGCGCACCAGTGCCCGTACCCCGGCGTAGGCGAACAACAACCCCAAAGCACCCGCGGCCAGACCGAGTGCCAGGCTCTCAGCCAAAAAGCCGACAGTCAGCTGCCCTCGCCCAGCGCCGAGCGCCGAGCGAATGGCAATCTCTCGTTCACGACCGTCGGCCCGCACCAAATAGATGTTGGCGACGTTGGCGCAGGCAATCAGCAGAATGAAGGCCACGCTTCCCATCAGTACCCACAGGGTGCGCTGCACATCTCCCACCGAGTACTCGCGCATGTCCACGACGTGGGCGCTGAGTCCCGCCTGGTCCAGCAACGGCGCGGCCGGTTGGTCGGGGAATGCCGCGACGAGGTCGTCGATGCGTGCGTGGAGTTGTGCTTCAGCCTCCCCGATGGCCAGGCCGGTAGGCAATTTGCCAACGGAGTCCGTTCCGAGCGAGCCGAGCTGCGACGCCTCGGGGTCGAGGTCCATCGGCTCGAAGAGCTCGATATCAGCACGTGGGAAAACCATGCCCGGCGGCATCACGCCAACAATCTCGGCGCTGACCCCATCAATCAGCACGGTCTCGCCGATGACGTCGGGGCGGGCGCCGAAATTCCGGCGCCAGAGGCCGTCGCTCAAAATCACCACTGGCGCTTCGTCGGGCAACTCGTCCTCGGGGGCGAACGGGCGGCCGAGGGCTGGTGGCACCCCCAACGTGGAAAACAGTGAGTGCGACGCCACCAGCGAGTCCACCCGCTCCGGGGTGTCACCACCACTGAGGTTCGCCGCGCCCTCGTTGTAGACAGCGAGATCCTCGAGAACTCCACTGTCCCGAAAGAAGAAATAGGTGGCATCGGCCAGCCCGATATCGTCCAGACCGATGTTCAGACCGGGCGCTGAGTGGTACACGCGAACCAGGCGGTCGGCGTCGGGAAACGGCAGAGGTTGTAGCAGCACGCTGTTGACGACGCTGAAGATGACGGTGTTGGCGCCAATCGCGAGCGCCAGCGTCACGACCGTAACGACTGCAAATCCTGGACGCCGAATCAGGTTGCGAAACACCTGGCGGAGATCTAGAGACATGGCGGTTTCCTCTTCCGGGAAGCGATGGGGGCCTCGGAGGAACTATTCCCAAGGCTACACTTTTCAGAAACGCAAGTGGCGGCGGAAGGGTTGCGCGCCCCGATTGCTCAGGGCTGCCAGACAGCCAGTGGTTGCAGCTCTGCGATGCGCGTGAAGTCGGTGTCCGTGGTCAGCATCATCAATGAGCGGGCGATGCAGAGCGCAGTGAGCAGGACGTCAATGGTGCCGACCTGCAGGCCAGCCCGTCGGCACACGTTGCGAAGCTCGGCAGCGGCAATGTAGTCGTCTCTTTGCGGCACGATGAATGGAAGCGGGGCGAAACGCTTAACGATCGCTTCTCGATTTTTCGGGCCGGCAAAGCCTTGAAGCAGCTCTTGCAGCACGAGCCCGGTGGTGAGGATCGGCGCGCCCGTCCACAGCGCCTGCTTCAGGAAATCCACTTCGGGAGCTACGGCAGGGCCGTCGCGACGCAGGGCGAGGGACCAGACGCTGGTGTCGACAAACAGGTTCATGGCCGTGATCGCTCGGCCTTGTAGTCGAATCCGGGATTCCAATCGAGCTCACCAAACAGATCCAGGAGCTTCTTCTGCTCACGTCGCGCGATGAACTCTTCCAGCGCTCTGGTCACGGCCGCCTTCTTTGTCTTTTCTCCGCTCAGCTCGAGGGCTCGGTCAATCAGGTCGGGATCGATAGCGAGATTGGTAGCCATGTGTGAACCTCCACACATAAGTCTACACACTACGCCTTCAATCTCACAACCATCTCCCTTCACCCTTGTTTGGATGGCCACGCTGGCCAGATTTCGGTCGGCCGGGAACGCCCCCTCTAGCCTGCATGTCTCAACGGGTCACGGCTGCGCGAGCGCAATGGCCCACGATGACGGCGTTGCGCTTGATTCGTGTGCTCGACGTACTGTTCAGTACGCCTGCGCGCCCGAATCTGCGCGCGCCTTGTCCTCGCGGCCCCTTGCGCCCGCTCGCTTCGCGACCCGTTGAGACATGCAGGCTAACTGAGCTACAAGATGTGGATTACTAGCACCACACTTCAGCTGCGGGCGTAGGGAAACTGTCCCCCTGCTAATCGGCTAGGCGGTTTGCTAGACTGATCGGTCCCACCTGAGAGATTGCCGCAGAATCGGTGCGGCTGAAAAAGAAGCGGGCCGGCCGGCGCAGCCCTCAACCGACGGCGGGAGGCAGCCATCGGCCCCGGCCGGCCCGCTGTTGCAGCGATCTCCTTCTCCTCGCCCCCCCCGTGCCTATGGATTCGGCAGAGGAAGACTCGGGGTGCTGAAGATCTCCGCGTCAACGCTTTCCAACACCGCGAGCGGCTCGAAAATGATCCGCATTTGCCGCTGCGGGTCCTGCAAAACCTTGGTTCGCGACAGCATCAGGTGTCCGTAAGGTCCCCATTCGGTCCAGGCCCACTCGACCCGCGGTGGTTCCTGCCCCTCGAGAACGTACCCCCAGCGCTCCATCAGCCAGGTGTCGGGGTGAATGAACGACCAGTACTGGTCGCCTGGCGTGAGCCCCACGCTTTCGAAGCTCAGGTGCAGAACGCGGTACTCGACCTCATCGATCGTCTCGCTCACGGAGCTCTCTAGAATCACACCCGGATCCTGCAGCTTGTAAGGCATCAACAGCCAGTAGGTGTCGTTGATGAACCGGCCGTGGGCCCAATCCAGCCAACCTGCCTGCTCATCGTCGTCAACGGTCAACCAATTCCCCTGGGAATCTCTCGTGTAGGCGACCCCCTGCATCGATTGGACGTTGAAAAGCACTACGCCCATCGTTTCCTCGTCGTCTACTTGCCTGATTCCCTCTACTCGATAGTCGCCAGTCCATCGGTCCCACAGATGTTGCGGCGAGACCGTGGGTCGTTCGCCATCGCGCTCGACCACGAATCCGAAGCGCAGGTAACGAGTCTCTTGCCAGGCATCCCACCCGCCCATGGCCTCCAACATTCGCTGGGCGACGGTAACCGCGGCAGCATCCGACCTTGTTTCCGGACCCTCCGGCCCAGGGGGCTGAGCCTCTGCGGGAGAGCTATCGCCGGTGGGTGGCTGCGGGTTCGCACACCCACCCATCAGCATGGAACCCGCCAGCGTCGTGACGAGCATGACCGCCGCCCACCCCGGTGCGGCCCGCTCGCCACGCGCGCTGGCGATAATCTGGTTGACTGCTGATCCCATTCTCATTTCGTGTAACCTGGCGATGGTCGCCGCCTATGAGCATCCCGACGTTGCCCCACAATTCATGCACTTGTGACAGATGCCGCTCCTTACCATGAGCGAGCCACAAACGTGACATAGGGGTGCGTCAGCTTGCGGTATGAAGGCGAACCGCTCGCCACCTGGCAACACGACCTGGGCGCCGTCACGAGATGTAGTTGACGTTTCCAGGGCCGCGCTCTCCATGTCTTCTTCTGTTTGCATACCGATCTCTGCTCGCTCCTCGGGCGTGAGGAACCGTGCCGCGAGCCAGCGGAAGAGGTAATCGGTAAGCGACTTCGCATAAGGCACGTCCGGGTTCCCCGTCCATCCTGACGGTTCGAAGCGGGCGTGGCTGAACTTGCTGACCAGGAACTTCAGCGGCACTCCGTACTGCAGTGCGAACGATGTCATGCAGGCGAACGAGTCCATCAACCCGGAGATCGTGGAACCCTGCTTCGCCATGGTGACGAAGAT
>JAUWTE010000364.1 GCA_030609765.1 Acidobacteriota bacterium | reverse complement strand
CGGTTGCCAAACAACGCGGTCACGTTGCAGTACTCACAATCATAGGGGCATCCGCGGGAAAACTGGATGCTCATCGTGTCGTATCGCGTCTGGTCGACCAGCCGCCACAGAGGAGTGGGAGACTTCCGGATATCTGGAAACTCGGATGTGGCGTATACGTGCTGGGCACGCCCCCGCTTCAGATCTGCCAGAAGGGCGGGGAGCGTCACCTCCGCTTCATTCAACACGAGATGGTCAACTTCCCCAAACCGTTCATACTCGCTCGTGAAGAGCGGGCCGCCCGCGACGATCTTGACGCCGGCCTCCTTGCACCGGGCGATGATTCCGCGAGCCGACTCCCTTTGCAGGGTCATAGCGCTAATCAGCACATGGTCCGCCCACGCAAGATCCGCCTCTGTGAGCGTCGTTACATTGAGGTCGACGAGTCGCTTTTCCCACTCGGCGGGCAGCATTGCGGCCACCGTGAGCAGGCCCAGCGGTGGTGACGAGGCCTTCTTGCGGATGAACTTGAGCGCGTGCTTGAAACTCCAGAATGTGTCCGGAAACTCAGGGTAGATCAGCAGGGTTTTCACCGCACATCCTCACCGCGGTCGCTGCCGCCGTCAGCCATGCATCCTCAGCGGGCCTCTATACTCCCCGGTCAGCCCCCGGTTCCTACACCAGAGCATCCGGAACCAGGCCCAGACCAGACCGCGGACCCCATGCTTCCATCACCGGCCATGTGAGTCAATGTCCACATGAGCCAGGGAAGCGAAGTGCCTGCATCCCAACGCAGTGCGGCACGTTCAGTCATGGAGCGGGCCAGATTCTGTGACTCCGGATTTCCATGGGGATCACGGCTAACTCGGTAGTGCGGCAGGGGTTGCCGCTCGTACGCTTGGTCGGGGGCGGGACCTCTCCTCGAGGTCGCCTCGCAGGAGAGGGTACTTTCCCAGATTCGACAGCGACCTGCTCGCCCCGATGGAGTACTGTCACTGGGCCAGGAAATCCCCCATTAGAGAAAACGGGAAATGTCTCGCGGACGACCTCGCACGGATCCGCGAGGCGGCCGAGTCCCTTCCATCCGTGGCCGCGGGATAGATGGACCAGTGCGGGGGCTTGCCTGAAGATCGGACATGTTGGCCTTGACGGATAGGAGGAGACCGTGCCGGCGCGCGAAAACGAATGCCCCAACCTCAATCACCGCCGTTCGGACGCCCCGGTGCGCTTCTGCCCGGCGTGCGGCAAGGTCGTGAATGAAAAGATCCCCACCAAGAAATGTACCGAAGACGAACACAGAAAACGACGACTAGAGCGGTCCACGTACTGTGTGCACTGTGGGCAGCAGCTCATCCGATGAGGCGATGGCCAGGACTACCCACCTGAGCCACGAGGGCGGTAGGACCTACGTGTAGCACATTCTGTTTCGGGCCACCCCTTGCACCTTCTTCGCTGCCCGTCTGAAGACCTCCTCCAACATTCGAGCACACCTCTGAGCCGTCTTGCTGTCGGCGTGCTCGAGATGCAGGAGTGTCCGCGTCATCACGAGGCGGACTAACGGATGCGTGCGACCCTGGTCACCTTCTCGAATCCACCGGCCGTCATCCTCACGTAGTAAACGCCCGTAGAGACCTCGCGCCCGCCGTCGTCGGATCCGTCCCACGTCCTCTGGTGGAACCCCGCCGCCAGCGGTCCATCCTGGATCGTTCGGACCCGCCGCCCGGCCAGGTCATAGACCTCGATCCGTACGGTCGAGGCGGAGGGCATCCCGAACCTGATGGTCGTCCCGCCACGGAGCGGGTTCGGCTGGCAGGGCAGGAGCGCGAATGACTCCGGAGTCTCGCCCGGCGGCTCAGGCGCATCCCCCCCGGGCAGGTACTCCACGATCGTCGAGATCGAATGCTGATGGCCCATATCGTTCACAACCGCGATGTGCACATACCAGGCGCCGACTCCCGGGATGTTGATCGGAATCGCGGACGGGTCCTCTTCGGGCACGAAGTCGAAGTGGACCTCCCCGGGCAGTCCGAAGGTCAGTTCATCCTGCCTCGGACAGATGATGATGGAGGAGGCCATCTGGCCTCCAGGGCCACCCGGTCCACCGACATCGAAAACCTCCCCGGTGATCGGGTCGAGCTCCGCCGGTGTCTGGTCCGCCGTCCAGGGATCGGAGAATCCGATCTGGATCCGGCCGTTGGGCAGGGGTTCGTTGAGAATGGAGTTCAACGTCATGGCGTGCGCTCCACCACTGTGCCAGGCGATCGCCATAAGAACGTCCTGGCACTTTTCGAGTTCGTCCCGCACGAACTTCCAGTCCCTCGGGGCCCAGGTCGGGTAGGGCCACGAGAAGTACCACTTGAGTCGCACGGTGTAGTTGTTGCCGTGCGAGTGGAGCCATGACTTCAACCCGCCGACCCAGGGGCCCAGATACGTACCCACGGTCGCATCGGTTTCCATGAGGTGCGCCAAGGCGCCCACCAACTCATAGTCATCCAGCCCTGCCGTGAGCTGCGTGTCGCCTTGATTCTCGAAGTAGCGGAAGCACTGGGCCGTCGCCGCGGGCGAGCAGTGATACGCCGAGTGAAGGTGCTGGCTGATCTCAGGCACCCCCTTGACAAACTCAATCTCCTTGGGAGCCAGCAGCACAACGATTCTATCCAGGTCGGCCCCATTATGATCGATGACGAACTCCACGAGCGGTTCCTCGACGACAGTCCAATCTTCGATGTTCGTCTGCACGAGCGATGGAGGCGCCGCGTCGAATACGCGCGTGTTTTGGAGGATCACCGGTTCAGCGCCCTCCGGGTACGCAATGGCGCGGTAGTGGATGTCCGGGTCTGGGATCGGGATCGGTACGGGCGTGCCATACACCATCCAGCCGTCACCGATCGGTTGTGCGTCTCCGTATGAGTCGAACCTCGGATCGGTGCCGTCGCTGTCCACCCCCAAGAAGTTCCAGGACGATCCTCCGTTGGTGGAGTGATAGAACTCAACATGTATGATCGGCGGGTCGCTTTCATCTTGCAGGATATGCGCGCGCAGATCGACCTCGGCTCCCTCCGGACCGACCCAGTTATTCCCCGGCTCGGGGTTGTAGATGTCACCGATCGCAAGGAAGCTCGTTGGAGCGCACGGGTTCGGATCACACGAGTCCAGCTCCGGATGCCATACTCCACCCATCTCGAGGCAGGCCGGCTCGCTCACCAGTTCGCAGGTTCCATCAGGAAGGCAGCACACGTGGTGCTCCACGGGCGGCCCCCCGATGCGAATGCGTGCCAGATACCATCCGGGCGCCGTCACGCTCACGTCCGATCCGAAGTCCAATTCGAGGGCGATGGTCTGCCCTATGAACGCAGAGAGATCGAAGCAATCGGTCCGCCACTGGGCGTCCGCGCCGGTCCATCCGGGCTCTTCATCCACGCAGTAGGCGTAGTAGCCGGTGCTGCTGTTGATCGAGTCCGTGGTGTAGCCGCCCTCGGGATGGAGAATCTGCCCCTCGGGCCAGACGCCGGCCATGACGTTGCACCCGTCGTAGCCGCTCTCCGTGTGCACGTAGTGAACGATCTCGACCAGGTGGCTCCCGCTGTCGACGAAGAAGTCCGGCGAAACCAAACCCGAGCCCGACTGGTTCAAATAGTCTCCTTGGAGTACGGTGCCCCAGACCCGCGCTGGCGCGTCCGGAACGTAGGTGGTCGGACCGTGCTCCCAGACCTGTATTCCCCCGTTGTCGCAGTCGACCAGGTAGAAGTCGTGAGGCCCCGCGGAGAAGTCCCAGTCGATGGCGACCGTACCCAGCTCGCAGGGAACGCGCGCAGGCTCGGGGAACGGGTCAATGCGGGGCTTCTCAATCTCGACTGAGCCTGCAGAGAACAGAGGAGCCAGACAGAGCGCGATGTAGACGAAGAGGCGGATGAGCCTGGGTTGGACGACAGGAACCGGTGCGGCCCTCATGACCTTCCTCCTTATGGTTCCGGTCTCGGACCCGAGGCGCACGGTCATTGTCGGAGGGGCCGCAAACGACAAGCTACGAGCCGGGCGTCGGTGGAGACCACGGAGCGTCAAGGAACGGCTAGAAAACTTTGCGGAACAGACCAGTGGTAGAGCCGCCCTGCGAATTCGCCGCCACGGGTGCCGTGGCGCGTCTCCCGGATCAATGTGGAGTCTACATCTATCTCCTAAGCCAGCGCAATCCGCATGGCGTGGATTGTGGTGCGAGGACTCGACACGAAGCGGAGCTAACTGGAATGGAAGATGCAAATTGTCGCCGCTTCCGGATGCCATTGCCAGGAGGGGATCATT
>JAUWTE010000220.1 GCA_030609765.1 Acidobacteriota bacterium | reverse complement strand
GTTTGAACGCGAGGGGATCCTCTTCCTCGATGGCAACGGCAACGGGAGCGTCGACTTCGTGTTCGATGACCCGGGCTGCTTTGATGTGAACGAGAACGGGCGTCTGGATGTGGGTGAGGACTACGTGTTCTACCCGCTCGCGTCGTATGAGTTCGGTGACGTGTTGCTCCACTACTCGTTCGAGACGACGCTCGCGGCGTTTGAGCACGATGTCTACGACGGGGCCTGGCCCACCGACGTGGCCACGCCGGAGGAGTGTGATGCGTACTGGTCGCTGCGTGATGCGACGCGCTTCTACGAGGATCTCGCGATCGCGCTCCCCGACCTCCGCTCCATCCTCGCCTTCCGCATCGTCGACCATGTACAAGCCGCCGATGAACACATCCACATTCAGCACGCCTATGACGGGCTGCGGGGACAAGCACTGTGGTGTCGCCTCAATCCCGACGAGTGCTACTATCGTCTCGTCGATCCCAATCCACCGGTGGACCCGACCGACTGGGATGCGGATCTGCCGGTCTCATGGTCCGACATGGGGCCCTACTCCGAGCCGTACGAGCTCAGCAGTCATCTCGCGGGCGAGGCCGCCGTGATCGAGATGGCCGAGCGGATCTACACGAACAACTGGGCGGTCAATCTCAGTGAGCCTGCGGTGATCGAGGCGCCGATCGATCTGACGCGGTTCGCGTTGGATGTGCGACCCAACCCGGGGGGCCGGAGCGCCACCGTGCGCTGGCATTTGGGAGCGCCCGCATGCGGGAGAGCGTGTCTTCGGGATGTGAACGGCCGGCTGGTCGGCGCACGCACGGTGGGCTGTTCGAGCGCCGAGGGCGGATTCCGGTTGGGCGACATCTTTCCACGCGATGGGGCGCGCGGTGTCTACTGGCTGACGCTGGAAGTGGGCCCGCGGGTTCGCGCGCGGCGGGTGGTGGTGCTGCCCTAGCATCCCGAGGCAAGAGCCCTGCACAGCCTCTCGGCGGGCGTGATCGCGCGCGACCTCCGGGCTTGCAGAATCCGTAGGTCCGCGCACGGGTGCCCGCCACGAATCGCCAATTGCGGATAGTCCGCGCGGTGTTCGATTGCGCGGCGCTCTCTTCATCCTCCCGTACGCGCTCGAGTTGCTCCGCCGCCTCCGTGACCGTGTTCATCAGGGTCTTCGTATCCCCGTCACTCGCCGGTTGCACCGTGTGATCCGCGGGTCCGGATCGTGGGGAAAATCTGTAGCGTATCCCGGCAGCAGGTCGTCTTGTCTCCGCCAGGGATCTCCGTCCTCTCGGGTGTCGTTCCACGGTGACCCTCGCACTACTATGCAGACGTCCGCATATCCTGGCGATGGTGGGGGGATTACGGACGTACGCTGAGGCTGCCATCTGCTGCTTCTGCGTACGTACACGAAGTACCACACATGCCGGCTATCATGGGAGCTTCTGACTTTGGGGGCCATTTTCCGCCGTGGCATTCATCCCCCAGCTGACGTAACGTGTAGCCAGTTGCATTCTGCGGGCGTGGCGAAGGCAAGCTCATCTGCAGCGGCGTCTCCGTCATGGAAAGGCGAGCGGGAGGCAAAGCCTGCGGACAGGGAATTCCAGATACGGAATATGCCTACATTGATCGGAGGATCACCCCTGCTGTCCGAGGAGGTGAATAGTAACGGCGGATGAGTTGAGGCGAGCTATGACGTGGCTCGGGACGAAGCGTTGGTCAATGTCGGCATCACCCACGATACAGCGGAGTTTGCCGTGGAGAGCATTCGCCGGTGGTGGAGGATGTTGGGAACGAAAACCTATCCCAAGGCCGCGCGTATTCTCATCTTCGCCGATGCAGGCGGAAGTAACGGGAATCGTCTTCGTGCGTGGAAGGTGCATCTTCAAAAGCTATCGGATCATCTGAAGCTGCCAATCACTGTGTGCCACTATCCACCAGGTACGAACAAGTGGAACAAGATTGAACATCGGCTCTTCTCCTTCGTGAGCATGAACTGGAAGGGCCAGCCGTGACGTGAAGCCCCATCGGTTTCACGGAGATTGGAATTACACAATACAGCCACGCAAGAAACGATAGGACTTGTATTGTGAGCATCGTTATTTACTAGGGCCTAGGGAGGAGGTACGTAGCCATGAAGACGAGGAAATGGACGCTCTTGTGTTTGATTGGGGTCGTATTTCTGTGTGCGAGTGCCGTCCTGGCCGAGTTCCAGTGGACGGATATCGAGGTCGAGGGCAGTCAGGACCATCCCATGTTCTCGCGCTTCCCCGGCGCGGTTATCGCCGCATACTCCTTGCGCAGCTTCGACGAATACGTGTTTCCCGTGGGCGGTGGGGTCGGCGACGATGGCGAGTCGCTGACTGAGAGCCTGGACCTGGAAGGGAAGATAACGCGAATCCAGTACGGGGGTATCCCGTCCGACCGCTCGACCCTCGAGATCTTCCGGAACTACCAGACAGCCATGAAGACGGCCGGCTTCGAGATACTCTTCGAGGCGAAGGCGAAGGACCTCCCCGAGTACTGGCCTGGGATCCTGTATGACGACGTCAACACGTTCGATCCGGACCCGAACTTCCTTCCCTCATGCACTGAACCGTCCACGCGCTACCTGTCGGCAAAACTCGCACGCCCGGAAGGCGACGTCTACGTATCGCTTCTGGTCGTTGTGGTCGGCGCCTACGATCTCTCTGATCAGCCGCTCGTGCAGCTCGATGTAATCGAGATAGAGCCCATGGAGACGGGCCTCATCACGGTGAATGCAGGCGCAATAGCGGACAACATTGCCAAGACCGGACACATCGCCCTCTACGGGCTTCTCTTCGATACCGGCACGGCCGAACTCAAACCCGAGTCGGCCACCCTCCTCGACGAGATAGCTGCGGCCCTCCGTGAAGACACTGATCTCAAGCTATACATCGTGGGTCACACGGACAACGTTGGTGGCTTGGAATCGAACATGAGCCTCTCGCGCGATCGGGCTGCTGCGGTGATCACAGCACTCGTTTCGGACGCCGGCATCGACGTCGGCAGAGTCAGCGCGCACGGTGTTGGCCCGCTGGTGCCCGTCGCGTCGAACGCGACCGAGGAAGGACGGAGGCTCAATCGGCGCGTTGAGCTCGTCGTGCAGTAGCACGGCGAGTAGCACGACCTGGGGGGTGCTCAAGACGCTTTACAGATAGGGCCGCCGCTCATCGTCACGGCGGGGACGAGGAAGGTCACTGGTCGCCTACATCAGCGCAGGTGGTGCGACCGAGCGCTACGCGCACATCATTGCCGACACACTGCGGTCACCAGCCGCTTGTCGAGAAGCGTCATGATCTGTTGAAGAACACCCTCGAAGTGACTCCCATATTCCTGAAAAGCGTCAGCCGTCTTGAGGCCTTTCTCTTCCTGAACTACATCGCAATCACGGTCCACGCTGTCATCGAACGCCAGTTGCGCATGGCCATGGCAGCACAGGAGATCAAGACACTGGCTGAATCCGACTTCCGCAAAGGATTTAGAGGGAGAAGTTGAACGGTCATAGACCTACCCCTACTCTTCGCGATCTGACAAGAGCGCCTAGAGGAAGGGGTCTTCGTATCCCCGTCACTCGCCGGTTGCACCGTGTGATCCGCGCGTCGGCAGCCTGACGGATCTGCCTGTCGATGGGGTTCTCTTTCCGCGTGTATTTGGTGAATAGTGAAGTTCTCTTGTGTCTGGAACGAGGGTCAGACACAAAATCTTGTGCTTTGTACCAATTGCGTGACGCATCATAGTCCAATCTGGCAGTTCTCGGCTGGCGATTGTGACGTCAACGTGTTCTTCAAGTCCGGGATCGAAGCCCCGGGAGGCCCTTCAGGCCCCTCTCGGAGCACCAGGAGCCCTCTCGAGAGCCGTGGGAGGGCAACCGGAACCATCGCGGAGCCGTGCCGCTGGTCGACAGCCAGCAGTTTCTTCACTGAATACGCGCGGTTCCTGGCCACCGGCAACACTGCCAGTCGGGGTCTGCCCTTCGGCCAGATCCTAGAGGAAGATCTGTAGCGTATCCCGCCACACCTCGCCGGGGCGAGCCTTCGATATATCCTGGCGATGGTGGGGGAATTACGGACGTACGCTGAGGCTGCCATCTGCTTCTTCTGCCTCTGCGTACGTACCCGAAGTACCGCACATGCCGGCTATCCTGGAAGCCTCTGACTTTGGGGTCCATCTCCCACCCTGGCGTTCATCCCCCCACTGCCGTAACCTGTAGCCAGTTGCATTCTGCGGGCGTGGCGAAGGCAAGCTCATGTGCAGCGGCCTCTCCGTCATGGGCAGACGAGCGGGAGGCGAGGCCCGGGGGACAGGGAATTCCAGATACGAAATATGTTGTGCGCTACGAATGCTCATTGTAAACGAATACTGTGTGACGTTTTGCTTGGTAACCTAAGCTCATATGGAATCAGGAGGTAAAGATGCTAAGAAGAAGAAGAAGTAACAAGAAAAGCAGCAAGGTGCTAGTTTACTGCCTTGCCATGGTAACTCCTATGCTGATAGCGCTTGTTGGCAGTACCAATATCGCACTGGCACAGGAGTTGAGTGATGAGCAAGAAGAGATGCAAATGGCAGCAATGGTACAGTACACACTACAATACCGCTTCGGTCAGGATCTCCAAGTTGGAGACTGGGTTAAGTACAATGAAATAGCAGAGGAAGGTGAGAAAACGATTGAGTTGAAGGTAACCAAACAGGAAAAAGGCGGTGTGTGGATTGTTGAAAAGTTTCCAGGTATGGAAATTCATCTTCTTGTTGATTTGAAGAGTATGAAAGTACTAGAAGCTTTTGGATTTGATGAAGAAGGTGAGAAGCGGGTGATGAGTCCACTGGATGATAAAGAGCTTGCCCAGATTATTGAAATGGGAAAACAGCAAATGCAACAACAAGGGGCTTATTCACAGTTTATCTCTTGGAAGAAAGGCGAAGAATCAGAAGTAGTAGATACTCCCGCGGGTTCTTTTACATGTGTTTACATGAGACCTGAATATTCTGAGCAGTATGCTAAGCATATGCAAGATTATGCAAAACTAATGCGAGAACAGGGTAAGTCTGATGCGGAAATAGATGCGGAAATATCAAAGCGTGAACCGCGCCTTTACTTTAACAATGATGTGCCCAAGTTACTGCCTATGCAGATTGCTATGGGTTGGATGCCGTACATCGATATCTTTGAGGAAGTGAAGGGTGGCTTGGTTGAATGCAAGCAGATGTCTCCGCTGAGACTAACTGCTTATAGTGGACAGAAGGAATAGGTAAGCGCGCCCGCGGCGGCCGCGGAGCGGCCGTCATTCCTCGCACCGTCAAGTCCGCGCCGACCGTGCCGTCGGCGCGGTGACGTAGAAACTCATCGGTGCCCTCATAGGGTCACATTCAAGAGTCGAGCTTCGATGGCGGGCATCGTCTAGCTCACCTTCTCCTTCGGGTACGCGATCGTGAGATCGATCGCCTCCTGCTTGGCGAACACGAAGTCGATCTCCTCGGCGCCGAACGCGCGTCCGATGGATCGCAGCGTCGCGCGCGCGGAGCTCTCCACGTCAGACTCGTAGTTTCCGATCAGGTCCTTGGCCTGCTGCTCGGCGTGCGTCTTCGCTGCTGCGATCAACTTGTTGCGGTTCTCTTCCGAAAAGCCGTCCATCAAGAACCCACTCAGCAGATCGGGCAGAAGCCACGGCAGCAGACGCGAGCGCTGCTCGTCGTAGAACTGAATGTCGCGGATGTGGACCTCATACAGACACGGCGGCATGTGGAGACGGTACGCGCCGGGACCGGTCTCGTTGATGACGAAGTCGGGGCGGCGGAGGTCGTAGCGGAAATCGATCTCGAACTCGAAGATCATCGCCATCTTCTTCTTCGAGAGCACCCACGACAGGTATTTCGCGCCGAACGAGCCCCAGGAGTGGTCCGTCTCGGTGACGATCTCCTTGGTGATGATCTTGAACACGGAGAGCTGGCCG
>JAUWTE010000394.1 GCA_030609765.1 Acidobacteriota bacterium | reverse complement strand
GTCCGCGACCATGTCACCTCGCTCAAGATCAGCGACTTCGGCCTGGGTCTCGAGGACGTTATCGCCGGTGACGGATCGGCGACCGTGCACAACATCGAGCTTTCGGTGGGCATCGGCGTTATTTTCTGAGGCGACCCGTCGGGAGTGTCCTCGTCGGAAGTGTCATCATAGGCGCATGAGATACCACAGGTGTGGACGGCTCTCGATCCTCGCCTTCGCGGCGGTTCTGGTGGCGTACGGCTGTGGCTCGCCCCCGCCGGCAGCGACCTACTTCGCCGAGTACGTGCCCTTCGCTCAGGGTGGCATCAGCACCGATACCGTCATCCCTCCCATGGGAGGGATCGACCCGTTGCTCGGCGAGGGTTGGGCGCCATCGACCGATGTCGACTCCACGAACACGGACGGCTATTGGGTCTACGGGCACGACGCCGAGTTTCGCTTCTATTCCGCCGCCCCCGGCGATTTAACGCTCGAGCTGCAGGCGGTGCCTCACAGTCCCCCCGACTCCCCGACCCAGGTGGCCTATGTACTGCTGAACGGCCAGGATCTGGGCCCCTTGCCACTCGAGCCGGGAATGCGAGACTACGAGGTCACTCTGCCCTCGGAATACCTGGTAGACGGGTGGAATTGGGTGCGGATGCAGTTTCGCCATTCCCTGCGGCCGTCGGAGGTCGATGAGAACAATCGTGACACTCGACCGCTCGCCGCCCGTTTCCGGCGCGTCATGTTGCGTTCGGCCCTTGGTCGACCCCTGTGGCCCGACCGACCCGAGAGATTCGGACTGAGCAACCCGGGCATTTCGATCGCCGACGCTGCGATTGAAATGCCCACCGACAGCGTGATGGACGTCCTCATCGCCATCGAGCAGGAGCAGCAACTCGTCGGATCCGTCGACTTCTCCTTCGCGGGGCCTACGACCTCTGCCGAGATCCATGCTGCTATCGAGCTGGTGGACTCATCGTCAACTGCACACGAGCTCTTCAGCACGATGTTTTCCGACGAGCCACGCTCACCCCGATCCCTGCAGGTGGACCTGTCGGCCTGGGCCGGAGAGCTCGTGCAAATCCGTATCCGCGCATGGGGAAGTGCCAATGCCATCGTGCGGTGGCACGGCCTCGGATTGTCGGCTTCGAGTGAGCAGGTGGCCGATGAGTCCGGAGAGAATCTTCTGGCCGGATCCGCGGGGGATCAGCGTCTCCTCCGTGATGCATCCGGGCAGGAAGCGGCCCGCCCCGACATCATCTTCATCATGCTGGATGCGGCTCGCGCTGACGCCTTTCTCGGGCCGGAGTCTCCGCCCGACACTCCCAATGTTGATGCGTTCGCCCGCGAAGCCTCGCATTTCACCACTGCATGGGCACCTTCATCGTGGACCGGGCAAACGGTGCCCAGCCTGTTTTCCGGGCAAAGCCCCGACACGGTGGGAGCCGAGGTCTGGGGATCTCAGTTGCCGGAAATGGTTCCGACTCTTGCCGAGCTCTTGGCCGAGGCCGGCTATTTCACCGCGGTCTGGAGCCAGCACAATATCTACCGGGGCAACAAGAGTCTGCGGCGGGGCTTCGAGCTCTTTGAAGAGGTCAGGAGCAACGTGCAGGAGGATCGACTGCTGCTGCCCGACGCCGACCTCCTATTCCGCGAGGATCGACCGACGTTCGCGATGATCCATCTGTTGCCGCCCCATACTCCCTACGAGCCGCCCGAGCCCTTCCGCGGTCGTCTGAGCTCCTGGTATGAAGGTGATTTCGAGGTAACCGCCCGGAACCTCAATCGTCTGCGCAACGACCCGTTAGCCGATGAGGCTGAGCTCGAGGAGATTGCCCGATACGCACACTCGCGGTATCTGGAGAACGTGGAGTTCGCCGATCAGCTCGTTGGCCGTCTCATCGAGATGCTCAAAGGAGCTGACCGATTCGAGAACGCTCTCGTCGTGCTGTTCGCCGACCACGGGGAGGCGTTCTTCGAGCACGGTCGCTACCTGCACACGACGTCTCTTTACGAGGAATTCCTGCGAGTCCCTTTGTTTTTGAAGTGGCCGGCACACATGAGCGGCTTCGATCTGGTTGTCGATCACCCGGTCACACTGCTCGATCTGGCGCCGACGCTGATCAACGGGCTGGGGATCGAGGCTGGGTCTGTCGAGTACGTGGGACGAAATCTCATTCCCCTCGCCTTCGACGGCACGACCTACCGGCGCGATCTTTATGCCTATACACGCGGCCGTGTAGCTTTCAGCGAGGGGGAGGCAGCGGTCTATGCCTATCGGTCGGGCCCGTACAAGGTTCTGTACAGCGACGGTCTGGACATACTGGAGCTCTACAACCTCGAAGAGGATCCCGGCGAGCGCGAAGACCTGGTATCGGTAGAGCCACTGCGAGCCAGATACATGGCGCAGCGGGCCATGTTGCAGAAGCGCGACAACCTCGCAATGCTGGCGCAAATGGGTCCGCAGCAGATCGAGGCCCTGGATGAGGAAACGCTGCGACAGCTACGGGCGCTCGGCTACATTCAGTAGAATTACTCTCCGCAGCCCGCCCTGAAGTGCGCGATATGCAGTGCACCGTTTGTGTGGCTGCTCACTCTGGCAGGCCGTGGTGAAAATAGCCCGAACCTCTCAACAGCTCGCGCCAGGCACACGCGAAGAAGTCGCCGAACGGAAGCCGGGCCCGGACGATCCGGGCGCCCGGCAGCCGGGCATCGATGAGCCGACGTTACCGGGCCGCCTGTTCCCACCGCTCGCGTACCTCGCGTTGATGCTGGCGGCCATCTGGGCGAGGGGTGGGGGCCTGAACCCGGCGACGCTCTGGTACGACGATGTCTGGGTAGCTGTTCTGACCAAGGTTTCCTCGCCCGTTGACCTGCTCGACATCCCGGCCCCGGGACCGCTCGGATTCCTGAGCGCCCTGTGGGTCGTGCGGCGGCTGATCGAGGATCCTGAAATCTCACTGCAGCTCATCCCCTTCGTCTGCGGGCTGATCTCCATACCTCTTTTGGGGATGGCCGTGCGCCGAATCACCGGCAGTGCGGTGATGGCGACGTTTGCGGCGGCAATCATGGCTCTGAACCCGTTCGTCGCCCACTACTCGATTTTCGTCAAGCACTTCACTATCGACGCGGTCGCCACGGCCTGCCTGATCCTGCTGGCCGCCGGCATCCTCACCAAACCGACCTTCTCCAAGCTGGCCTGGGGCGCCGTGGCCAGCTTCCTCGCGTTCACGATGTCGTTCACCTCGGTGATCGCGGCGGGACTGCTGGTCAACCTGGGGACGCTCGCGATCGCTCGGAAGGAGCGATATCAGTGGCGAGCAGTGTGGCCCGCCGCTACCGTTGCGCTAGCCTTCAATGGTGCGGTTCTCGCCACCTATGCGCTGTATCTGCGACATATTCGAAACCCGGACCTGATCAGCTTCTGGGAGTCCTCCTATATGTCGACGGATTCGGTGGCGAGTGTGCTCGCGTTCCTCCCGACGCATGCTGGCGGCATTCTTCGGGCTCTTTTACGTGGCCTGGATCACCATGTCGGCGCTGCAGATCTACCCGCTCGGCGGCGAGCGTACCGACATTTTCTCCTTCCCGGCCACGATCGCGCTCTATTGCACCGGCTTCTACGCCCTCACAGCGTGGCATCGCGCTGCCCGGGCGGTCGCGGCCGTGGCAACGGTCGTCATGCTAGCCATGGGCCTGATGCTGGCGCCTACCGCGACCTATTTCGACGTGGAAGGCGACTCCGATATCGTCCGAGAGCTGCAGGCGCGCGCCCGCGACAACGACGCGATCGTTCTGTACCCGAGCGCTGGATTCATCGTCGGCTACTACGGGCCCTGGCCGGTGGCGATCGAGCGGACGGATTTGATGATGCAGGGCTACGATGTTTCCCTGCGGCGCCCCGCCAGCCTGACACTGCCGCGTAACACGCTCGAGCGCGTCGCCCCGGTTCTGGAGAGCTTCCTACAGCGCGGTAGCCTGCAGCGTGTCTTTTACGTCGCCGCGCGGCAGCAGTCCGATGTGATTCCGGAATCGTTCATCATCTCCGCG
>JAUWTE010000520.1 GCA_030609765.1 Acidobacteriota bacterium | reverse complement strand
TCTAGCGTTGGTCGCCGTGACATGGCTGACCGTCCGCTGGGTCGCGCCCCTGCCGGCCTCAGATGTAGATGGGAATGTCCTCGAGTATCGGAATCGACTCGGCCTGCTGGGCCTCCCGCGCGGTGCTAACCGCTAGCAGGCTGCTAGTCTTTGATGTGGACGTAGCGGTCTTTCCGCCAGTAGCGGCGCGAGTCTTGCTGCTCGCCGTAGCCGGAGGCCTCATCCAGCTTCAGCATCACCTGATCCATGGTGAGGCTATTGGCGCCAATCAACGCGCGGGTTGCATCGTGTAGCCAACCTTCTGGTTTGTTGAAAGGGCAGACGCGGATGCAGTTGGCGCAGTCGAGACCGGTCTGGGACCAAACCAGGTGGCAGCGAGGATGGTTGACCGGCCAGCGGTTGATCCCCCGGTTGTTTGAAATATCGTTGGGCTCGTAGGTCCGATCGCCCGCCGAGATCGCCTCGCCCGGGCAATCCTCGGCACACCTGCCGCATGCATCGCAGAACTCCGTGACCCCGAACGAGATGGGTCGATCCGGCAACAGCGGCATGTCGGTGATGACCTTGGCCAGCCGCACCCGGGGACCATATCTCGGAGTGATCAGGAGGCCGAGACGTCCAAGCTCACCCAGGCCGGCATCGATAGCCATGGGAATGCTCAAGCCCGTGCAGTTGCCGCAGGGAATGGCCTGATAGCCGAGCCCTCGAATGAACTCCGCCAAGCAGGCGGCGGTGAACGTCATCCTCGAGTAGCCGTTACCCGTGGCCGCAGCACCGGGACCCCCTGGATAGGTGGCAATCGCGTCGAAATCCATCTCGAAGGCCAAAACGACCACGTTTCGCATCGATTTTGGAATCACCAGGGTGCCATCCTCCCGCTCCTCGGGTGATTCGACATCCTCGATGAGAATGGGGGCGTAGATTTCGGGAGGATCGCTGAAGTCCTTGGTGAACCGGTGTGAGTAGATCCATCTCTCATCCAGCTCTGCGATTCCGGAAAGCGATGCCCCGAAAAACAACGCCGCCTTCTTGACGATGAGAGCGACTTCCTCGGGGGTCCAGTCCGATGCGTCCCAGGGCGGCATACCGTCCATTCCGGGCCCGCCGAGCGGCTGCCAGGAGTAGAGACCGCCGTTGGATCCGCCTATGGCACCGGCACCGCTGCCAAAGGCACCAGCGATCGTCCAGGCGGCCGACATGAAAGCGTAGTCCAGCCGCGTAAAACCTTCTTTGTTGGTCCTGATGTTTTCCTCTTCGACCCCGTCGAAAGGAGCCTCGGATTCGATGACCTTCGGGTCCCACATCTCACGACTGAACGTTTCGTTGCGCTGGTCGAAACGCTGATAGACATTCTCATCTACCTGGTAGGGAGGCTCCCCTTCAGGCGACCGGCGCACCAGAAAGCCGCCATACTCCTCTGGCGCGGCCAGCACTTCATCGCCGCCGATTCTTCCTACCACCATGGCAGCCGGGAGCGACGCAGCGGTGATCCCGAGCCGGCCCAGAAACCCTCGCCGATTCATTTCTCGTTCTCGCGTCATGTCGACCTCCCTGGTCGAGAGAGTACTTCAGGGACGCAAGGACCTCCAACGCAGTTGCCGGCGCGGTTACCGACGCGGCCGACACGGCCGGCGCGGCCGGCGCAGAGGCCCTTGTCGGGCGCTTGCCATCGGAAGACTTCCATTACTGTGTGCCACATAGTATAGTGCGCCGCATGGTATCAAAAACAACAACGGAAGCCAGTGAGCACCTGACGCTCGAGCTCAGAAGAGGCGCGATCGTCGTTGCCATTCTCGGCCAGCTCCGTGAGCCCCTCTACGGCTACTCACTTCGTGAGCGGCTAGCCGAGGAGGGACTCGAGGTCAAGGAGGGCACGCTCTACCCGCTGCTCCGCCGCTTGGAGAGCCAGGGGTTGCTCGATAGCGAGTGGGAGGTCGGCGAGGGTCGTCCGCGCCGCTACTACCGCCTCTCCAAAGACGGCGAGAAGGTTCTCGCCGAGCTCAGGGCCGAATGGGAAGACCTGGTGCGCGTCCTGGGGCGCCTACTCGCCGACACGTAAAGAGGATGAACCATGAATCTCATTGAACGATATGTCCAGGAAGTGGCGCGTCGACTGCCACGCAAGCAACGTGTCGATGTCGCCCGGGAGCTCCGCTCCTCCCTCGAAGACTCTCTCGAGAACCGTGCGGGAGCCCCAATCGAGCAGGTCGAGGAAGAGCAGGCCGTGGAGCTTCTGGTCGAGTTCGGCAGGCCGCAACAAGTGGCGGCCTCCTACCAGACGGGCCCCAACTATCTGATCGGCCCAGCCCTCTATCCGAGCTTCATCAAGACGATGCAGGTCTGCCTGGCCGTGGTCGGCAGCCTGATCCTGCTCAGCACGCTGCTCGATATTGCGGGAGGCTCTGGGGCCTTCCGGGAGCTGGGTGTGACCCTCCTGCATGCCACCTCCAGTCTTCAGTCCACTTTCCTCAGCCTGCTCGGCCTCGTGGTGCTGATCTTCGCGATTATCGAGCGTGCCGCCAGCCTCGACCAGAAAACCGAGGAGGAATGGGATCCGCGCGACCTACCACCATTCACTGAAGACCGAGATCGCGTCGAGCGTACCGGAGAGATCATCGGCATGGTGCTCGCCACCGTCGGTTTGCTGCTGATCAACTTCAGGCCGGACTGGCTACAGGCCCAGGTCTGGGTGAACGACGTGCGGTACAACCTGCCCCTGATGGGACCCGGCGCGC
>JAUWTE010000229.1 GCA_030609765.1 Acidobacteriota bacterium | reverse complement strand
CAGCCACTTCGTGGGACGGTCGGGGAAGAGACACTTGGCGATCCTGGTTGATGATGTTGGCGTTGGGGATAGTCATGGACAAGAGCCAGGCATCCGACCTAGAGGTCGTGCGAGCCAAGAACCCGAAGCGGCTGCCCATCGTGATGAGTCGGGGCGAGGTCGGGAGGGTCTTGCGTCAGATGAGCGGCACACAGGAGCCCGTTGCGAGCTTGCTCTGGCCCTGGTGCATGGCTCGGAGCTGAGGACAGATCCCCCGTCCCCCGAGCGGGGATCACTCCACTCAGTAGCTGTCGGGCATCCCTAGACTGGTCATCGTGTTGAGAATCCGGCACGCGAGCCGCACCTCTGCCCGCTGTCCTTCCAAGGCGCGACTCCTCATGCTTCGGCCGATGATCGCCTTGTATCGGAAGACGGTATTCTTCACCAGGCTGCGCGGGCTGTAGCCGGACCGATTGTGCCACTCGCGTCGACCGAGTTCTCGGATGGAGCGGACGTTCCGGTTTCTCTCCTTCTGAGCGGCCGATGGTCTTGGAGCCAATTGGGCATCTCGTCCAGGTGGGATGAGCACCCTCACGGTTCGTCCCTCACCCTTTCCGCCAAGCCCTTCTCTTCGGTGGCTTTCGCAGGTGTCCGACATGAATCCTGAGGCCCGTGCTATCGATGAGCAGATGGATCGGTTGATCGTTCCCCACAGCACGAAATCGAATGTCATTGAGCTTCTTGAGTCGCCGGGACAGCGTGGTGTGATCGGGGATCGGGAGGTCCACCTCGAGTAGTCCAGCCAGGGCCTGCAGGAAGCCCTCGGTTTGCCGGAGCGGAAGGTGAAAGACCATGCGAATCGTCAGCGCCGCCTCGATCGCGATGTCCGCGTAGATACGCTGGCCGCCGGGTTTGCCACTCGGCGCGGCTCGCCAGGCGTCGAGAGCGTTATCGGACAGCCAGACTGTGAGGTCACCACGGCGGCGTAGGCCTGCCTCGTATTCAGCCCAATTCCGCACCCGATATCAAGACTTCGCGTATTTGTACTGACTCCGCTTCGGATACTTCACGGTGGTGACTCCAGATCAAGGACTTCGCATCACCATGAACCTAAACCTGGAGCCATGCACCAACGCCGGTCTCTGCAGGCCCAGGCCCAACAGCGTTCCCTATCCCCCCCGACCAGCCCTTCTTCCGTTGCCCCGATTGTTCCCCAAGGGTAAGCTCCCGCATGCAGCTCGTTTCGTTCGGTGGCGCGCGATTGGCGCCAATGGTCTTCCTAACGGATCACAATCCGGTCACGGAGAAGGGACATAGACATGCGTAAGGGTTGGCGAAACAAACTTCTGACCATACAGCTGATATCGGTCTTCGCACTTCTCCCCGTTGCCGTCTCTGCTCAACAGGTGGCGACGGGAACGGATGGCATGGTTGCGTCGGCCCACGAGCTCGCCTCCCAGGCGGGCGCTGAGATCCTGGCCGCGGGCGGCAACGCGGTCGACGCAGCCGTCGCGACGGCGTTCGCCGTCACCGTCGTCGAACCGAATGCGTCGAGTCTGGGCGGAGAAGGGTACATGGTTCTGAGCCTGGCCGACGGTCGCAACCTCGCCATCGACTTCCGCTCCTGGGCGCCGGGACACGTGGACAACGAAACCGACGCGAGTGTCATGACCGGTCCGGAATCGACGTGCATCCCCGGACTGGTCGCCGGCCTCACCCTGGCGCTTCAAGAATACGGAACGAAGACCCTCGAGGAGGTGATGGCTCCGGCCATTCGGCTCGCCCGCGACGGATTCCCCCTCGATGCGGTCCTGTACGATCGGCTGAGTGAACTCTACGGCTTCACGGAATACGGAACGGACCCGGTCATCGGCCCCATCTATTTCCCGGACGGGCTGGTCCCTGAAATCGGTTCTTTGGTCGTCAACGAGGATCTCGCCCGGGCGCTGGAATTGGTGGCCGAGCAGGGGGCTTACGCGTTCTATCGCGGAGAGATGGCGACCGCCATCGTCGATGCGATGGACGGCTGGTTCACCAGCGGGGACCTGCAGCGCTACCAGGCCGTGGTGCGCGACGCCATCATCAGCGAGTACCGCGGACATACGGTCATCGGTGCACCCCCGAATGTCGCCGGCATCGTCGTCGCAGAGGCGCTGAACATCCTCGACAATTACGATCTTTCTGCCCTCGGTGGATGGGACGACCCGAAGGCCGTTCACCTGATCGCCGAAGCATTGTTGTTGGCATCGGCCGACCGAATTCCCTACATGGGAGACCCGGATTTCTTCGAGGTCCCGCTGACCGGCCTACTCTCCGAGGAATACGCCACGGAACGATCGGCACTCATCGATCCCGGTGCGGCCATGGTACCGACGCGGGAGACCCCCCCCGGCAATCCATACCCCTTCATGGCCGCTCCCGTGGGCACCGACGGAGGACCGGAGTCCCCGTCCACGACGCACATCAGCGTACTGGACGAAGCTGGAAACGCGGTCGCCATTACCCAGACCATCTCCAGTTTCTGGGGGTCGCAGGAAATGGTCTCCGGCTTCGGGTTTTTCATGAACAATGAGCTACACAACTTCAACGGTTACAACCCGAACCGGTTGGGTGACCTGAATGTGGTAGCTCCCTACAAGCGTCCGCGAACGGTGCTGGCACCCACGATTGTGCGGAACACGGAGCGGGAGGTCGCCCTCGTTATCGGAACGCCCGGGGCGGGACGTATTCCCTCCACGGTCGTCCAGACGATCATCAACGTCATCGACTTCGAAATGTCGTTGGCGGATGCAATCAAGGCGCCGAAGTTCACGAGTCGGGTCGGCTACCCCGAACTCCACATCGAGGGCGGCTACCCGGATGCGACCATCGAGGCGCTGAAGGCTCTGGGACACGTCGTGAATGCAACACATGGAGCCCTCGACTATTACTTCGGAGGCGTCAACGCTATCATCGTGGAAGACGGCCTGATGACGGGCGTTGGATCGTTCCGCCGGGCTGGAGGGGCGGCGGGGCGAAGGTAGATTTGATGACCACAGCCCGGAGCGATTTCAGCTCCGGGTGCCTTTTGTACAGCAAGGAGAAATCATGCAAATACGCCAAGGATGGGTCCTTGCCCTGGCGCTGATCGTTTCGGCCAGTCCCGTGCTCTCGAATGGGCTCGGCCTGGCTGCCCAGCAACCGACGTTCGAATCCCCGTCCTTCATTGCCTCCGTTGGCCAGAGCGCCGGAGCCCAGCAAGCCAGAGTGCTTGCGACCAGGGCAGGACTGGAGTTCACCTTCGAGGCGCGGCCCGCCGCCGAAATGCTGGAGGGGCACAAGACCCTCATCGTCGTCCTTGGCGCCAGCACCAAGGGGCTCGGCGCGGCCGGAGTCGACATCGACAGCGAGATCGCCTGGGCCACCGAGTTGTTCGAGAAGGCCCGGCAGTTGGGGATGTCCATCGTAGCCATGCATATCGAGGGTGGCACGCGCCGCGGCCCTTCCAGTGACCGGATCAACACGACCTTTGCTCCCCTGGTGGACCACCTCATCGTAAAGGGCGCCTCTCCGGACCAGGAATGGGCGGGAGCGGAGGAGGCCGACGGCAATGCCGATGGCCTGTTCACCACCTTCGCAGCCGAGAACAGCATCGGAATCAACTACATCGCCAAGACGCTGGAAGCCGTCGGTGCCCTGCAGCAACTGTTCGGCGTCGCTGCGGGCCAGTAGCGTCATGAACGGACACAAAAAGGAACAAAGGCCCAGGCGCACGGTGTTCCGCCTCGCGGCCACCCTGTCCATCGTGTGTGTTTCGGTGGCGTTCGCCGTCGACCCGGCGTCCCATGACATCCGCCCAGGTTACGGCGTCACCGAGACGCGCTGGCTGAGCGACTACCTCCCCGAGTTGGCCAATACTTCAGGGGACACGCCCATCTACATGATGCGGGGTGAAAGCGAAGGCGGCACCCTTCTCCTGCTCGGCGGAACCCACGCCAACGAGATCGCAGGCGTAATGGCTGCCACGCTCGTCGTGGAACGAGGTGCGGTCTCTCAGGGAACCGTCATCGTCATTCCCCACACCAACAACAGCGCCGCCCAATACAACGACGGGACCCGTCACCCGGGGACTCCAGATTGGATCGAATTGACCACGTCCTCTGGGGAAAAACGCCAGTTTCGCTACGGGAGCCGACTCACCGCCATGGAGGATCAGGATCCCGATCCCGGGATGTTCGTGCACCCCCTCGGGGGCGAGATCCCCGGCCAAGAGGCGCGCAACCTGAACCGCAACCATCCGGGTAAGGCCCACGGCACGTTGACGGAGCAGATCAGCTACGCCCTCTTCCAACTCGCCGCACAGGAGGGTGTGGACGTCGTCATCGACATGCACGAGTCCTCCACCACCTCACGGCTGGCGTACATGCTGGTCTGTCACCAGCGTGCCATGGAGATCGGGGCGATGGCGACCCTGGACCTCGAGATGGACGGGATCGCCCTGAAACAGGAGGTGTCCCGGGAAGAATTCCGCGGCCTGAGCCACCGTGAATTCGGCGACCATACCGACGCCTTCGCGTTCCTGGTGGAAACGCCCAATCCGGGGCAAGAGGACGCCATCGAGCATCCGGATGTGGTCAATGATCCTGAAGCGCCTCTCTCAGGCCGGGTCCACACGCATCTGCGAACGGTGAAAGCTATTCTGGACAACTACGGGTTTACAGTCGGCCCGGATGGGAAGATCGAACTCGGATACCCGTTCTCGCTGGACGCCCTCAAAGGGAACGATCTGGGAACGTTCCTCCGGTGAGCGAATACCTCCCGGAGCTTTGGCCGCTCCTGGCCATGGTCGGGGCGTTCGTCATCGGCACGTTCGCTCTGAAGCTGCCGGTCTCCATATCGCTGGTCATCGCATCCGTCGTCGGGGCGGCGGTTGGGGGCCATGGCTTCCCGCTGCGACACCTCGTCGAAGGCACGTTCGGCTACCTCGATACGCTGTTGATCATCGCCACCGCCATGGTCTTCATGCGGATGATCCAGGCATCAGGGTTGCTCGACACAGTCGCTCACGGAATGACCGCCCGATTCCATCATCGGCCCGCCACGCTCCTCGTCCTGATGATGCTGTTCGCCATGTCCGCCGGGATGATCACCGGGTCGTCGACCGCCGCCGTGTTGACGACGGGAGCCATTGTGGCGCCCGTCTTCATGGCACTCGGTATCTCGAGGAACAAGACCGGAGCCATCATCGCGATGGCGGGGATCCTCGGGATGATCGCCCCGCCGGTCAACATCCCCGTGATGATCATCGGTGGCGGTGTGGACATGCCCTACATCGGGTTCACGTTGCCCCTGCTCGTGCTCACGGTCCCGATGGCTATCGTCATCGTGCTGTTCCTCGGCCTGCGATCGGCGAGGGCCGCCAACATCGAACCGGACATGCTGCCGAAGTCCTACCATGACCAGTACGGACTGAAGCTCTATCTGCCGCTGATCCTCCTGGTGGTGCTCATCGTCGGCGAACAGGCGCTGCCCCGGATCGTACCGGCGCTCGGGATGCCCTTTATCTTCACCATCTGTGCCGCCGTCACCCCCTTCACGGGCCGGCGGTTTCAGCCTCTCGTCGCGTCTCGGGAAGCCATGGGCGCGGCCCTCCCGGTGATGGGGATCCTCGCCGGCGTCGGGATGTTTCTGCAGATCATGGCGCTCACCGGTGGGCGTGGGTTCATGGTCTCCATGCTGGTCGGGCTTCCGCTGGCCCTGCT
>JAUWTE010000290.1 GCA_030609765.1 Acidobacteriota bacterium | reverse complement strand
CCCTCCGTTCGACAACCGCATCCCCACTCATCAACCTCGGGTGCTCATCGACCAGCGCCGCCAGGCAAGAGGGTTCCACCCCGATCACCGGGAGCCCGGCGGCTACCAACGGCTCCAGCACCCCATGCAGCCCTGTGGCCTGCTCGCGCGCGGTCCCCAGCATCCCCTGCGACAAGGCCGCCCGGCCACAGCACTGTCCCGCAACGAGCGCCACTTCGAACCCGAGCTTTTCCAGCGCCGACACCGCCGCCTTGCCGACCTCGACATCGAGGTAGTCCATGTGGCAATCGGCGACGAGAACCAGGGGCGCGCCCCCCACATCCGCGGAGTCCCCCGACCCCGGCGTGTACCCCGCGACCGGCGCGAATTTCTCAGCCTCACTCCTGGCCTGCAGCACGGTGCCCCCGCGCTTCCGATGCCAGTCTGCCAGGCGGGTGCGACCCGGCAGCGGCAGGCGCCGACGACGATCGATGCCGACGACCCAGCGCATCAACAACCGCGAGGGCCACAGGCGCGCGATCCACGTGGACAGTGGGGCCCACGCGCTCGCCATCTGGTAGACCCTCAGCGGGTTGCCGAAGAAGCGCGACCGCAGCTTCAGCCCGTGATCCTCGGCGTCGGGCAACAATTTGCTGAGGGAGCGCTCCTCGACGATTCCTCGGCGGGGTCTGCCGTTGGCTGCAATGCGACCGCGAAGGACGGCGTTCATCCAGGGGATGTCGATGTGGACGGGGCAAACGTCCTGACATCGAGAGCAGGTCGTGCACAGATCGTTGAACCCCGCGGCCTCGTCGAGGCCACGAGTTCCAGCCTCCCAGGCGTTGCCAATCCCGGAGTGGTAGGTATGGCCCCCATAGACATGCCCGCCCAGCGCCTGGTAGGGCGGGCATACCGTCATGCAGGCGCCGCAACGAATGCAGTAGAGCGCCTCGCGGAGCGTGGGGTCGTCGCGCATCTCCGTGCGACCGTTGTCGAGCAGAACGAGGTGGAAGTGTCGTTTCTTGCCGGCCACGAAGGGGGAATCCGCCCAGCCCGGAGCCGAAATGAACGACAGGTAGGTGGTCAGCAATTGCCCGGTTGCGCTGCGCGGCAAAAGCTGGAGGAAGGGGAGCAAGTCGCGGGCACTGGGCAACACCTTGTCGATGCCGGCAATCACGACGTGCACGGGCGGCAATTGGGTCGTCAGACGACCATTGCCTTCGTTGGTGATAACGACCACCGTGCCCGTATCGGCAAGCAGGAAGTTGGCGCCCGAAATCCCCATATCCGCAGCCAGGAAGTCATCGCGCAGCACGCGTCGAGCAAGCTGTGTGAGCTCCTCGGGCTCGTGCGGAACGTCGCTCGTGCCAAGACTCTCGATGAACGCGTAGCGAACCTCCTCGACACTCTTGTGGATGATCGGGGCCGTGATGTGGGAGGGCCGATCGCCGGTGATCTGAATGATGTACTCACCGAGATCCGTTTCGCGCACGGAAAGGCCCGCCTCCTCCAGAGCCGCGTTCAGGTCGATCTCCTCGCTGGTCATCGACTTGACCTTGACGATGCGTCGAACGCCGTGCTGCTCGGCGATCTCCGAGACGATGCGGCCGGCCGCGGCGCCATCCTCGGCATGGTGGACCTGACCACCTTGTGCCTTGATCTTCGCTTCGAGAACCTTCAGATGCTCCGGCAACTCCTCAATGGCCCGCTCCTTGATGGCCCGCGCGTCGTCTCGGGCGCGCTCGAATCCCGGGAACCTGGCGATGACCTGCCGGCGCAGCGCGTTGGTGCGGGTCACGGCATGAGTCAGGGCGGCCTTCAGTACCGGGTTTCCGAGGGCTTTCCTGATCTCCTGGGGCAGGTCACGAGTGCCTCTCGCGCTCATAGGCCACCCCCCATGATCATGACGTGCAGGGAGTTCGGGCCGTGCGCCCCCAGAACCAGGGTGTGCGCGATGTCCGCGGTTCGCGACGGACCGGTGATCCAAACCCAATCGCCCTCGCCACCTTCCAGCCGGGTGACAAAGAGCTCGAATGCCGCTGCTATGTCGGCAACGAGATCTTCGGACCGGATAAGGACGAGGTGAACCCAGGGCAGCACCGACACGAGCCCCGAGGGTCCAGGCTCCCCACCCAGCAGCACGCTGCCCGACTCGGCAACGGCCAGGGCGGCGCCGGTGAGCCCTACGGTGATGTCGCTGGCACCCGTGCCCACCTTGGCGAGGTCGACGAGATCGACGCCGCGCGCGGCGAGATGGTGACGCAGGCCAATTTGTTCGGCGAGCTCAGAGGGAGAATAGAGAACTTGGCGGGTTTCCTGCTCAGCGGCGACGCGGGCCACGATGTCCGCCACATCTCGGACTCCGGTCACGACATGAGCCTGCCCCCCGGTTGCCTCGAGAACGGTGGCGAACTGCTGAACGAGCGACGGCTGGGCGGCAGACATGCCGTCTAGCCTCCCCCACGCCCGCGGCCTCGTCAATCGCCCGCGCCGTGATGCGTCCGACAATCGACGCGAGCGAAGGAATCGTTGTGCCAGAAACCGCCCCCATCTGCCGGTGGCAGGTCTCGGATGCTACCCTTGCGCGATTCTCATGCGATACGCCTTCGTCATCGACCAGAGCCGATGCATCGGCTGCCACGCCTGTTCCCTGGCGTGCAAGTCCGAGCACGAGGTCCCACTGGGCTCGTACCGGACCTGGGTGAAGTACGTCGAGAAGGGCTACTTCCCCGATGTCCGGCGAACGTTTTCTGTCCTGCGGTGCAACCACTGCGAGAACCCTCCTTGTGTGGAGATCTGCCCGGTGACAGCGCTCTTCCAGCGCGACGACGGGATCGTCGATTTCGATCGCGACGTGTGCATCGGTTGCAAGGCCTGCATGCAGGCGTGCCCCTACGACGCCCTCTACATGCATCCCGACCACAACACGGCCGAGAAGTGCAACTTCTGTGCTCACCGGATCGAGATCCAGCTCGAGCCACCCTGCGCCACGGTTTGCCCCGCGGAGGCCATTCTCGTTGGCGACCTGGACGACCAGTCGTCTCGAGTCGCCCAGCTCGTGGCAACGGAAAAGGTCGACGTGCGCAAGCCCGAAAAGGGAACGATCCCGAAGGTCTTCTACATCGAGGGCGAGCCGCGCGCGCTGACGCCTGGAGCCTCCGACCCGTCGGGCGGGTACATGTGGGCCGATCGGGGCACATCCACCAACCGTCCGAACGTGCACACGGGCGTGGCCGGCGCGACAGCGACCGGGACAACGGGGCCAGGTGATTCCACTGGCCCGGGAGTCGGCCCGGAGGCATGGATGGCCACGGACATGCCGCCGGCCGCGGCGGCACAGGCGCTGGCAGCGGCCGCGATGCGCGGTGAGACGGATTTTTACACCGGAGTTTGGGCAGGTCTCAGCCCCGCTCGAACGGTCTACGACGTTGCCCACAAGGAGACTCCGTGGGGCGCCCACGTCTCCGCTTACCTGTGGACCAAATCGATCGCCGCGGGCGCTTTCGTGATTGCCGCATTGGCCCCCTGGCTGAACCTGGCTGGCAGCTCGAGGCTCACCCTCGGGGCTCCCCTGCTCGGCCTGCTATTTCTGGCCATCACGAGCTTCTTTTTGATCGTCGACCTGAAGAGGCCGGAGCGCTTCTGGACGATTCTCGTGCGCCCCAACTGGGACTCGTGGCTGGCACGGGGCGCCTTCATCATCACGGCCTTCGGGCTTTTGGCCACGATGTGGACCGCATCGGTGATCCTCGAGGTGAGCGGCGGTCCACGGCCTCCGGATTGGGTTTTCGCACTGCTCCGCTGGCCGCTGATCGCCTCCGCCCTGGCTACGGCAGGCTACAGCGGCTACTTGTTCGCGCAAGCCAAGGCACGCGATTTCTGGCAGAACCCCATGCTTCCCCTGCACCTCGTAGTGCAGTGCGTTGCAGCGGGGTCGGCAGCTTCCCTGATGCTTCTGGCAATCGGGGGCAACGCCACGGCGCTCGGCCCCACACTGGTTGGCGCCCTTGGTATTCACCTCGCACTGATCTTTTTCGGCGAGGTCACAGTGACCCATGCGACGGTCGACGCGGCAAAGGCGGCGCATGCAATGACCCGGGGAGAGTACGCCGTCTGGTTCTGGAGCGGCATCGTGCTGACCCTGCTGTCGATCGCGTCTGTTTTGGCCTTCGGTCCATCGGGCTGGGCGGGCATCCTCAGCGGTCTCGCGGCACTGTTGGGGCTCCTCGCCTACGAGCACGCCTGGAACTACGCGGGGCAGGCGCCGCCACTGAGTTGAAGGGAAATCTTTACCCACAAATGCCAGCGAGAATGGAGATGCACGAGACAGTGGGACACAAAATAGGAGGAATCACCGTTGCCTGAGAGCTCTGGAAGGTTTCCCGGCGAGGACAGCGGCTGGATCCTGAGCAGCGCCCCGCCACCTGAGCGCTGGGACGACTGGGTCGAGTACGACGCGGCGGCCTGGCCGCGCAAGGTGGAGCGCAGATACGCGTTGGTGCCGACCATCTGCTTCAACTGTGAGTCGGGGTGTGGCTTGCTCGCCTACATCGACAAGTTCACCGGCAAGATCCGCCGGTTCGAGGGCAATCCGGTGCATCCGGGAAGTCGGGGGCGCGTGTGCGCCAAGGGGCCCGCCACCATCAACCAGGTGAACGACCCGGAGCGTGTTCTGTACCCGATGAAGCGTATGGGCGAGCGTGGCTCAGGCCGTTGGGTACGCGTGAGCTGGGATACGGCGCTCGATGACCTCGCGGCTCGCATCCGAGCCGCCATCGTCGAAGACCGGCGCAATGAGGTTATCTACCACGTCGGACGCCCCGGCTACGACGGCACCATGGACCGGCTGTTGCAGGCGTGGGGAATCGATGGCCACAACTCGCATACCAACGTCTGCAGCGCCGCCGCTCGGCTCGGGTATGCCCTCTG
>JAUWTE010000056.1 GCA_030609765.1 Acidobacteriota bacterium | reverse complement strand
CCTCCACAGGCTCCTGCAGGGCGCTCCGCGGGTCAATCGGTATCACCGCACTCCCTAGCGCGGGATGGTGAGAACCCAGCCCGGCTGAATCAGGTTGGGATCGCTGATCTTGTCCTGATTGGCCTCGACGATCTTCGACCACATTGTCCCTTCGCCGTAGATCTCCCAGTACCGGGCGATCTGCCAGAGGTTCTCGCCCTCCTTGACCGTGTACGTGTGCGGCCAGTCTCTGGGGATCGCAAGCTCCCAGTCCGGGTAGATGAGATTCGGATCCGTGAAGCCCTCGATCGCATCCTTGTTCGCTCTCCAGATCCGCTTCCACTTGAGCGGGTCCGCGTAGATCTCGTCCATCTCCGAGATCTTGTACAGGAAGTCGCCCTTCACCACCATGTAGATCCGCGGCAGCCCTTCGAAGTAGGCGATCTCCGCCTGAAGACTCTCGACTTCACCCTTCAGGCTCATGAGTCTGGGCGTGAGGTCAGCGAGCTCCGACTCGAGGTCGGAGATGGCGGTGCGCTCACGCGCTAGCCCGTCTCTCGCCTCAGCCACGCAATCCTGGTTTGCTCCATGCTCATTCAGAAGCTGCGCGCAATAGGCCTCTCGCTGGTCTTTCGAGAGCTTCTGGAACTCCTCTTCCGTGTAGAAGTCCCCTGCTCTTGGATCTGCCGTCCTCTGAACCCCCGGGGCGCACCCAAATGCGAACGCGAGGGCAACGAGGAGGACCAGTACGACGGTTGTTCTGTGCAGCATGTCGGTCCCTCTCCTTTCCTGCTCACTCGCGGTCGGCTAGCGCCCGCTTCCCTTCCTGAGTTCCTCGAGCTGATCGGCCAGCTGCCCCGGCATCCCTTCGAGCTCCGAGACCTCGGCCTTCGTCGCCGTGACGTCGGCCTCGAGCTCGGCGCGCTCATCCCTGGCAACATCCAGTTCATCCGTCGCTGCCGCACACTCGTCCTGCGCCGACTGCACCTGGATCACAGTCGCCCCCTCGCACTGGGGCTTCGGTCCGCACCCCACGAGAGCGGGACCCATCGACAGGACTAGTGTGCCAAGAGCGAAGAGCCAAACGGTCTTCCGTGCCATCGCCCGGCACCCCCTTCCTACAAACCAAGCCGATGTCGCCCCCTCTCTTGAGACGAGGCGATACCGTCAGAGAAACCGCTTTCCCTCGAAGCAAACCTAGCAGAGCGGCCCCCGGGGTGTCAAGACCGTTCCCCCCCGAAACGCCCTAGCTTCGCCTCGCTAGTGCAGATAGCCGAGCGCCCGGAGCGTCTCCTGGACCTCCGGATCACGCTCTCTCTGGGCGATGGGCTCGCCCCAGGATGCGATGATGCCATCGAGAATCGACAGGAGCGAGTCGGTGCGTGCGGGACATTGACGACTAAGAGTCAGGGTCTCCTGGGGATCGGTCACAAGATCGTAGAGCTCCGGGGCCTCGTCCGACCGCGTCACCAGCTTCCATCGCGCTCCGCGAAGCGCGCGAGACTCACTCTCGGTGTGCGGGTTGCTGAGCACGACGACCGGCCTTTCGAGCCAAGGTCCGCCACTGAGCAGCGGGACCATGCTGCGCCCCGGCAGCTCGCGGAGCCCGCCCCCGACTCCGGCGAGTTCGATGAGAGTAGGCGCCAGGTCGGTGGAACTCACGAGTTCGGTGACGGCGCGACGGGTCGCGTCGCCCGGGACACGAATCACCAGCGGAACGCGGCACGTCTCTTCGTATACCTCACCGTGCCCGAACCACTGATCCCGGCGCAGCCGAGCCTCGCTCATGTGCTCTCCGTGGTCCGACGTCACCGCCACCACCGTCTCGTCGGCCACACCCAGCTCCGCCAGGACGGCCAGTAGCGCTCCGACGGCATCGTCGGCGCGCCTTATCTCTGAGTCGTAGATGCCCGCGGCGCGCACCGCCGCCGCTGAATTCGATCCCTCGACGCGATGGGCGTCCTCCCGCGTGAAAACGACGCCGGGTTCCTCGTGCGACACGTAGGGCATGTGCGGCTCGAACACGTGCACCCAGAGGAAGAACGGTTCGCGCCCGTTCCTGCGCAACCACTTCGCAGCGAGGCGGCACGTCCCTCCGGCGTCGCGCGTGTGAGCGAGGGCTTCGTCCCTCCAGGAGCTTGGCATCGAACGCCACCCGAGGTGGTAGCGGAAGCGGTCGTGAAGACCCCGATCGTAGTAGGTCGCAAACCCCTGGCTCAGTCCAGACATGTATCCGTCGAGGTGCTCGACGCTGATCGCCGCGCCCGTCCTGTAGCCCGCCGCGTGGAAGACCTCCGCCACCGTCGTGAACCGGGACGAGAGCTGCTGCCCATTCCGGAGCACCCCGTGCTCTAGCGGGTGGAGTGCCGTCATGATCGACGCGTGACTGGGGTCCGTCGCCACTTCTGGAACGATCACGTTCTCGAACCGAATCCCCGTCGAAGAGAGCCCGTCGACCACTGGCGACGTCCCCAGTCCATCGCCCCGTGGCGAGCTGTCGAGCGGATGCCCGTAGCACCCGAAATGGTCGGCCCGGGACGTGTCGATCGTGACGAGGAGTACGCTCCGGGCGTTCTCCACCCACCCGGTCGTACGATCGATCCGAACCCCGCCGCCGTCTCGCTGCGAGAACGCCCACCAGCCGCCGAGGCTCGTGACGGCGAATAGTGCGCATGACCACAGCGCGAGCGCCACCAGAACCCTCACCCGGCGCCCCGACGCAGCGTCGGAGAGCGAGCGCAGGAGTCTGCGAACGAGGACGAAGACGGCGACGGCCGTCAGGACCATCCCGATGTGTCCGATGACGTTGCCCGGCGTGGAGAAGAAGGGCTCGTGAAAGACGGAGCCCCAGTAGAGAAAGACGACCAATGACGCGGCCACCGCGACCGTCGTCGGGACGGCCTTCGCGCGACGCGACGCGACGGACACGCTGACGGCTAGGAATGCGCCCAGCAGGAGCGCGAACGCGGCGTAGAGGACCGCAGGAACGAGAAGGAAGGACATGTACGCGAAGATCGTGTGGAAGTAGTGACCGTGCCCGGCGGCGCGGAAGGGACCCTCGACGACTCCGGCGAGCGCTCCGAGCCAAGCACACAGGAGCGCGGCGGCCGAGATCTCCGCCGCCCGGTGCCTGCGCCCCGTCGGGCGGCCGGGCGAACCGGCCCGGCCGTGCTCTCTCTCACCGGGAGCGGCGGCTCCCGCACGCCCCTTAGCCATTCTCTCCCTCTGAGTCGCTCGATCCCTTCGAGTCGTCAGGTCCCCTCGAGCCGTCAGGTCCCTTCGAGCCGTCAGGTCCCTTCGAGCCGTCAGGTCCCCTCGAGCCGTCAGGTCCCCTCGAGCCGTCAGGTCCCTTCGAGCCGTCAGGTCCCTTCGAGTCATCCGTTCGCGTGAACATGATGCCGATCTCCTCGAGAACGGAGGGCTCCGCCTCGGAGGGTGACCCGTCCATCAGGGACAGGCCGCGGTAGCTCTTCGGAAACGCGATCGTGTCCCGAATCGAATCCTCGCCGGTCAGGAGCATGACCAGCCTGTCGAGCCCAGGTGCCAGACCACCGTGCGGTGGCGCACCGTAGTCGAAGGCCTTCAGGAGAAAGCCGAACCTGCGCTCGGCCTCAGCGGGCGAGATCCCCACGACCTTCATCACTCGCTCCTGTATGTCGCGCCTGTGGATTCGGATGGAGCCCGACGCCACCTCGACGCCGTTGACGACCATATCGTACAGCCTGCCGAGGACCCTGCCCGGGTCGGTCTCGAGGTATTCTAGATGCTCCTCCTTCGGCATTGTGAACATGTGATGCTCGGCCTCCCACACACCCGCATCGTCGTTCCACGCGAAGAGAGGGACGTCGACGACCCACGCAAAGACGAACGTGTCGGGAGAAACAAGCTCCAGCTGGTCGCGCAGGTCGAGACGCAGCTTGCCCAGGACCTCGCCCACGAGCTTGGGCTTGTCCGCGACGAACAGCAGAAGGTCTCCGTCCGACGCGTCTGCGCGCCCGATGACCGCGCTCTTCTCCCCGTCCGAAAGGAACTTGCTGATGCCTCCATCGAGAGTGCCGCCGTCCACCTTCGCGCGAGCTAAGCCCTTGGCGCCCCACTTCTTCGCGAGCGTTTCCTTCCTGTCTATCTCGCTGCGGGACCAGCCTCCGCACCCCTTGACGTTGAGGCACCGGACGACCCCTCCCCCGTCTATCGTCGAGCGGAAGACCCTGAACTCGGTCTCGGCGAGAACGTCCGAGATATCGATGATCTCCATTCCGAAGCGATTATGACAGGGGCGTCCGGCAGCCTGTTCCAGCCACATCGGGTCAATATAGTCCGGGCCTTTCTTGAACGGTTGTACCACCAGGTCGCGCGCTGCCAGTGCGGCGCACAGGCCAAGGGTAACGGTGGTCTTGCCGGAAGATTTGTGTGCTGCCGAAATCAGCAGGCGGGACATGTCAGTACCCGTTCGGTTGCTCCACAGTGTCGCTCAGGCAGGCGACTCAGGCAGCATCCGTGGCTGAGTGATGCGGGTCCACCTGGTCATCGGCCAGGCTGACCGGCAGGAAGCGCAGCACGCGCGTGCCAACCACCGTGGCGGCCAGTGCTATTGCTACGCCACCAAAGCCAAGCACAAATTCGGGCAGGCTCGGGGTGTAACTGGCCACGACACCATCGAAGAATGAACTGGAGACTTCCTTGCCCGGGAACATTTCCATGGGGTAGGCCTGTCCGCCAATGATGATGATATAGATCTGTGCAAGGCCGCCGATGATGGTCAGCAGGCAGGCAATACTGATCCAGAGCCGCGATTTGCCGCCCGGACCGTAGAGCAGGGCCAGTGGCAGCAGGCTGCCGATGCCGATTTGCACGATCCAGAACAGCTGGGTATAGATACCACCATCGAGCAGGATGAAGCGTTCGACACCGTGATTCTCGGTGCCGTACAGGTTGGTCAGGTGATAGGCAATCACGAAGTACAGTACCGCGGCGACAAACACGCCGAGCAGATTCTTCAGGCGAAACACGATGGCGTCACCGAGTGGGCGGTCGGCCCACTTGTACAGTGCCATCAGTACAAGGATAAAGATTGCGAGACCAAATGAGAACGACATGATGATGAACATCGGCGCCATGATTGCCGCATCAAAGGCCTGGCGTGCCACCAGGAAGCCGAAAATGGAGCCGGTACCGGTGGTCAGGGTCAGGCGCCAGATGAATGCAGTCATACCGGCGGCCCTGGTAAAAGTATTCATCTTGCGTTCCATCATCATCCACAGGTACACACCGACCACGGCCATGAAGCCGGTGTAGAGCATGATGTTCCAGGCAAAGATGGATTTGAAATTATAGTAGGTCATCGCCACGATCAGACGGTCCGGGCGGCCAAGGTCCAGCACCAGCACGGCCAGTCCACCCACCAGCAGGGTGATCGCAAGCAGGCCTGACAGGCGCGCCAGTGGCTTGTAGGCAGTCTTGCCGAATACAGAGCTGATAGAGGCAACGTTCAGGGCGCCGGAGGCCGCGACAATCAGGAACACCGCAAACACGTGCGGGGTACCCCAGATGACCTGGTTGCTCATGCCGGTGACCCAGTGACCATTGTGTTCCATGTAATACGCAGCGCCGAGTGCGGCGAGTACAAATACGCCTATGGCCCCGACCAGCATGTAGAATGGCAGGCCGCCTTCGATTTCCCTGTAATCCACTTGTTTCATCAGATCCCCCGGTAGCGCACGCCGGTGTTGAGTTGCAGGTCGGCACGAATCTGGCTTGTGCTGTGCTGCCTGAGTTGTTTGGAAATTTCACTCGACGTATCGTTCAGGTCACCGAAAACCATGGCATTGTGGTTTTCAGCGCTGCAGGCCTCGACACAGGCCGGTGTGCCGTCGTTGTCGACACGGTGGACACAGAAGGTGCAGGACTCGACGGTACCCTTGCCGCGTGGTGCATGTGGCAACTGGTCCTGCAGGGTTTCGTGAACGAATGAACGTGCCTTGTAGGGGCAGGCCATCATGCAATAGCGGCAGCCAATGCAGATGTGCTTGTCGACCAGCACGATACCGTCATGACGCTTGAATGAAGCGCCGGTCGGGCACACATCCACGCAGGGCGGATGTTCGCAGTGCTGGCACAGCAGCGGCAGCGTCTGGGTGTGACCGGTCTGCTTGTCCTTCAGTTTCACCTTGCGGATCCACTGGGCATCGGTCGCGGGCCGGTCATGTCCGGTCAGCCCGTGCTCGTCATTGCAGGCCTTCACGCAATCATTGCAGCCTTCCGCGCACTTGTTCGAGTCGATCAGCATGCCCCAGCGCACATCGCTGGTGACAGGGTCAGCGGCCGGCTTGGCATGCCCGATTTCATGCAAAAATACACCCGGCACTATAGCCATTCCGGCTGCGGCCGTTGCGCTGCCGCTGAGGAAGCGACGGCGATAAATGTCGATGCCTGATTCTTCACTCATGAGCTATGCCCTCGCTTTCCAGCATGCGCAGATTTTCTGTAGCCAGCTGTTCCGGGGTGCCGCCGGTTGACGGCAAATGGATATTGGTGGTCTTGGCCGGTCGGTCAGCATGGCACTGGAAGCAGTCGATGCTGACGGCTGCGTAGCTGTGGCAGCTGTTGCAGAAGTGCTCTTCGCTGCTGACGCGCGGTGCATCCTCGGCATCGCTGACGTGACAGTTGATGCACTCGTTCAGACTGTACTGGTTGGTGCGTATGCCCTCATGCACGGTCTCATCGCGCTGGTGCAGGATGTACTGCATGTGGTTCCTGCGCATTTCCGCGGTTGGTTCCACGCAGCCCTGGTCCTCGCTGAAGCGTGCCTGGGCCTCCGGAATTTCCGGCAGTATGGAGCCCCCCGCCTGGCTCTGCATCGCAAAGCCGGTAGTGAACGCCAGCAGCAGTATGATGAGACTGTTCTTTAGCATGTCGTTTATCGTGTCCGAATTAGTGATCACCCATGGCCATATCGATATAGCCAGTGGGGCAGACGTCCGAGCAGATGTGGCAGCCGATGCACTTGTCGTAGTCGGTGTCCACGTAACGCCCCATCGTTGCCTGGTCTTTCTTGACACGGAATATGGCGTCCTGTGGGCAGTAGATCACGCAGTTGTCACACTCGAAGCACATGCCGCAACTCATGCAGCGATCGGCCTCGTTGACAGCCTGTTCTGTCGCCAGGCCAATGCCGCGCTCCTCGAAGTGCCCCAGCACTTCCTCGGAAGACGGGCCATGGGAGGAACGCCTGTTACGTGGTGTAAACGGGAAGTGGCCCAGGAACAGGCGGTCCGAGGCAATGATCTCGGCGCTGGAGCGGTCTTCGTAGTTGTGAACCGCGAAGTTTGCCGTATTGGTGCCGCGCATATCACCCTGTTCGTCTGCCTTGAAAGCGTCCGGTGTGTGATTGGTTTCACGCAGCTTGTTCAACAGCTCGAAGTGGTGCACATCGACCTTCGGGCGCTTTTTCTGGTCTTCCTGTTTCAGGTAGTGGTCGATACTTTCCGCGGCAATGGATGCCTGGCCGATGGCGGTGGTCAGCAGGTGCGGGCGGATGATGTCGCCGGCGACGAAGTGGCCCTCGCGTCCCGGCACCTGGTAGTAGGCATCGGCGTCGATAAGGCCGCGGCCGTTGTCGAGTGATTCCAGGCCCTGTGACAGGTCACCGCCCTGGCCAATGGCGGACACGACCAGGTCGCATTCGATTTCGTATTCAGTTCCCTCGATCGCGTTGGGGCGGCCGTCGACCATTTCGCACTTGGCCATTTTCAGGGCACAGGCACGGCCATCATCATTCAGCACAACCTCGATCGGCATCACGCCATTATCGATGCGTACACCTTCGTGCAGGGCATCATGTACCTCGTGTTCGGTTGCCGTCATTTCCTCGCGCTCAAACAGCGAGGTCAGTGTCACTTCGGCACCTTCACGTGCGGCGGCAAAGGCAGCGTCATGGGCGACATAACCGCCAATGACCTGTTCCGGGCGGTCTTCCTTGTTGATTTTGCTGATTTTGCCGAGACGGCGGGCAACGGACACCACGTCGATGGAGGTATCACCACCACCTACACAGACGACCTTGTCGGCAGTGACTTTCAGTGTTCCCTTGTTAAATGCTTCAAGGAACGCAACACCGGAAACGCAGTTGGGCGCGTCGCTGTTGGGGACCGGCAGCTTGCGGCCCGATTTACAGCCCATCGCCCACAGGATGGCGTCGTACTCCTTCTCGATTTCATCGATGCTGACGTCCTTGCCGAGACGGGTGTTCATGCGCAGTTCGATATTGCCCATGGCCACGATACGTTGACATTCATGGTCAAGCACATCACGCGGGGTACGGTAACCAGGAATGCCGTAGCGCATCATGCCGCCGAGTTCTTCGTGCTCGTCAAAGATGGTGCTGGTGTGGCCGAGGCGGCGCAGCTGGTAGGCGGCTGCCATACCGGCCGGGCCGCCACCGATGATGGCGATCTTCTTGCCGCTGAGCGGGGCTGAATTGTCAAAGGTAAATTTCTGCTCGTAGGCAGAATCGCCGATGAACTGCTCGACCGAATTGATGCCGACGAAATCCTCGACGTTATTACGGTTACAGCCGTCTTCACATGGAGCCGGGCAGACGCGCCCCATCATTGCCGGGAACGGGTTGGCATCGGTAGAGCGGCGGAATGCATACTCTTCCATGCTCAGTTCGCCGGTCGGTTTTTCGATGCCGCGCACGATCTGCAAATAGCCACGTATGTCCTCGCCGGACGGGCAGCTGCCCTGGCAGGGCGGGGTGCGATGTACATAGGTCGGGCATTTGTATGACTTGTCTTCGTTAAAGATGTCGTCACCCTTGCGTGCATAGGTGTGGTCGCCATCCTTAAAACGACGGAAAGACAGATTTTCGTTTTCCATGTCTTCTTTTGAAGTTGCCATGCCAGTTCTCCTGTTAATCTGACCAGGTATTACCTGAGCTATATCTGAAAATTATTGTTTGTTCCCAAGCACAATCGCGTTGCTGACCAGTTGGTGCACGCTGACAATGCTGTCCATCTGAAAGCCGTAATAAGGCATTACCTTCGCGAACTGGCTCTTGCAGATGGCACAAATGGCCGCCATGTGGGTCACGCCATGTTCCTCGACGACATGCTTGAGTGCCTCCATACGTGGCAGGGCACCCTTGACACGAAGTTCCATCAGGTCATCGGTCAACAGGCCGCCGCCGCCACCACAGCAGTAGGTGGCATCGTGGATGGTGTCCTGGGGCATATCGTAAAAATGGTTGCAGCTGGCTTTGATGACTTCGCGCGGCAGGATGAACTGTCCGCCTGGCATTGGGCCCATGCGCGAGGCGCGTGCCACGTTGCAGGAGTCATGATAGGTCAGCACCATGTCATCATTGGCGGACTTGTCCAGCGTGATCGCATCGCGCTGGATCAGGTCATAGGTGAATTCCATGATGTGCTGTGGTACCGGGTACTTCGGGTCGAGGAAATCGAACGGTCCGGCCAGTGTATTCAGGAAGCTGTACGCGACACGCCAGGCGTGCCCGCATTCGCCAAAGATGATGCGCTTCACGCCGAGGTCAAGGGCGGCCTCGCGGATACGCAGTGATACCTTGCGCATGTTCTCGTAACTACCGATGAACATGCCGAAGTTGGCAGCCTCGCTGGCGTGTGAACTCAGTGTCCAGCTGATGCCGGCCTCGTGGAATACCTTTGCATAGCCCATCAGGCCATCGACGTGTGGCTCGGCAAAGAAGTCGGCCGACGGGGTGACCACCAGCACATCGGCGCCTTTTTCATCCACTGGCAGCCGTACCTTGACGCCGGTATCGTCTTCAATGTCTTCTTCCAGTCCTTCCAGCGTATTGACCAGCGCCGGTTCCGGCAGGCCAAGGTTGTTGCCGATCTTGTAGACCTTGGCGATGATCTCGTTGCAGTACTTCTGGCCCACGCCGATGGAATCCATCACTTCGCGCGCGGCCATGGAGATTTCCGCGGTATCGATACCGTACGGGCAAAACACGGAACAGCGTCGGCACTGGGAGCACTGGTGAAAATAGCTGTACCAGTCGTCCAGTACCTCTTTCGTCAGGTCGACGGCGCCAACCAGTTTGGGGAAATATTTTCCGGCAAAGGTGAACTTGCGGCGATACACCTTGCGGTACAGATCCTGGCGCGCGACCGGCATGTTTTTCGGGTCGGTCGTGCCAAGGTAGTAATGGCATTTGTCCGTGCAGGCACCGCACTTGACGCAGGCATCCAGGAACACCTGCAGTGACCGGTACTTGCCGTTCAATTCTTCCATCTTGTCGTAGGCGACCTGCTGCCAGTTATCGACCAGTTCGCCCGGGAACCCCAGCGCCTCCTGGAATTCTTCCTTGGCAACAAACGGCTTGCTGTGCGCCATTACCCCTTCATGTACCTTCGGGATAACGGGAACTTCTTTCATCTCCGGTATTTCGTAATCAGCCACGCTCTGCTCCTGGATTATTTTTCGAGTTCCGCTGCCCACGGAGCCAGATGACGCTGTTCGCGCGGGTTGTCCACCTGGTTACGGGTCGGACTGAAGAACACGCCCGGTGCATGCAGTAGCTTGCTGATCGGGAAAATGATCATCAGTGTAGCAACCAGTGCGAGATGGACCAGCAGCAGCGGGTCCTCCGGGATGGGTTGCCAGTTGAAATACATCAGGCCAAGGAAGAAGGCCTTCACGGCAACGATATCGGTATGCGTGATGTAGTCCATGCCCATGCCGGTCAGGGCAATCGCCATCAGTAGTGCCAGCATCAGGTGATCGGAAAGGGCGGAGATGTAACGCACCCGGTCGACCAGCACGCGGCGTGCCCATAGCCCGGCCAGCCCGGCGGCCATGGCGAATGCGGCATACAGTCCGAAAGTCTGTACCAGTTCCACCCAGGTCCACACCGGGTTGGTGAAATAGCGCAGGTGTCGCGCCAGCACCAGGAACATGCCAAAGTGAAACAGATAGCCGAGAATCCAGATCCACTTGTTGGAGCGGAACAGGCTTTCAAAGAAAGCGACTTCGCGGAACATG
>JAUWTE010000416.1 GCA_030609765.1 Acidobacteriota bacterium | reverse complement strand
GTTGGCTCACCCGGTGGTAGAAGTCGAGGCCGTTCATCTCGGTCCCGACCACGTGGTGGTCGACCTGCCGGGCGATCGGCCAGTCGCTTGGATCGATCGCCGCCAGCCTGGCCTGATAGTCGGCCAGCTCGCGCTGCTGATCAGCCATGGCCGGCGCCGTGTAGTCGTACACGCCGTCCACCAGTTCCGGCTTCTCGAAGTCTCGCCAGTCCTTGAACAGGGCCACGAGGTCTTCGTAGCTGGTGCTGGTTGGCGCCGTGCCGGCGCTGCCTCCGGAAGTGCCCCCGGGGGCGCAAGCCGCAAGCGAGAGGAGGGCCACAGCGGCGACAAGTGCCGCGGGCAGGAGGGCGGATGTTCGGAAGGCGAGGGTGCGAAGCATCGGTCGAACCTCCAGGAAGCAGAGTGCGGAACAGGCTACTCAGAAACCGACAGAAACCAATCGGTCCAATCCTCAGTCCTTCCACAGCCGCATGTCAAATGATAGGCAGTGCCCCGGGGCAGGGCGCGGGCGACCGCGAGCGTCAACAGTGCTGAATTCCTCAACCGCCCCCGCGGGGCAAATCGAACCGCACCCCGGTCATCTCTTCGGACATATTCCAAAGACGGCGCGCCGTGTCAGCGTCCTTGGCGGCGTCCGTCGATTCGACCGCCTTCGGATAGCCCCACATCTGCTGCCAGCCGTGCGGGCCGTAGTACCCACCCGCGGTGACCTCGGCGGACGTGGCCGCGTAGAGGGTCGGCAGCGCTCCCTTCCATGGCTTCATCCCGAAGAGAGGATTGAGGAATCGCAATATCCCGGAATATCGTTGCAGGTCGGTGCCGGTCCACCCGGGATGGCAAGAGACTACCGGGGTGGCAGCGCCGGCCGTCTCCAGACGCCGCTGCAGCTCCAGTGTGAAGAGCAGATTAGCCAGCTTGCTCTGTGCGTAGGAAGCCATTCTCTTGTACGGGCGCCTCTCCCAGTTGGGATCGTCGAGATCCATCGAGCCATAGGCATGCGCCGTGCTCGCAACGTTGACGATCCGCGAGCCCTCGGTATTGAGCAGCAACTCCAGCAGCAGGCCGGTCAGCGCAAAATGGCCCAGATGGTTAGTTCCGAACTGCAACTCGAAACCATCCGCGGTCTTCGACTGGGGAGGCATCATCACGCCGGCGTTATTCACCAGCAGATCCAGGCGGTCGAAGCGGCCGCGGAATTCCTCGGCGAACCTCCCGATGGAATCCAGGTCGGCCAGGTCGAGGAGCATGATCACGACCTCACCTGCCAGCTCATCCTGTTGGATATCGTTCGCGGCGGCCTCTGCCTTGGTGGCGTTGCGGGAGGCGATGACGACGGTCGCTCCCATCCTGGCCAGCTCCCTGGCCGCCTCCAGGCCAATTCCGGTGTTGGCGCCCGTCACGATGGCGACACGGCCCGTCTGGTCCTCCATCTGTTCTGCAGTCCAGAGTTTCTTGCGCATACTCACCAGGGCTCCATCTCCATCAGGTCGCGCCGGTCTACCATGCGATCCAAGGCACGCTTGTAGGAGACGAGCTGGTCGAAGGGCATGACCGGTATCTCGATGCCGAACACGCGGCGCGGAACGGAGTGGGCAAAGTCCCACGTCGGCCCAAACATCCCTCTGACGATCGAAGTATCGCGCCCCATCGGCACCACCCAGCTCGATTCGCTGACCCTCGTACTCGAGAGTCATGAAGGTGATGTCCCAGTTCTTATCCTTGTGATGCGTCGGCGGTCGCACGAGGTGGTCCTTCGCTGCCGCCGCCACCTTCTCCAGGGTGCTCGTCGGAACGTAGAAGTCGAAGTCCACTAATTCGCGCTTTGCCCCGTAGGCACGAGCGGCCAGGCCTCCGGCTGTTTGGAAGGGGACATCGAGCTTTCCCAGTAAGCCGGCAATCCACTCTAGTGCGCGTTCTTCCTTGAACACTTCTCGCCCCAATCAGCTCGTATCAGCCCGTGGACCTCGCGCACCGGAAGCCTCTTTCCCGGCTCGATGACTCGGGCTCCTCCCCGCGGCGGTCCTTGAGCCTGATGAAGACGGCATTCGGCGAGGGCCTCTCCACTCACCGCGGGCATCCGTCCCGCTCACCTGCGCTAACGCTCGCCGTAGATGAACGCGCCCGGGTAATCGTCCGGGGCCTTACCTTCCTTGCCACTCCAGTCAGTGATGTCGATGCGGTAGACGGCCACGTCTTTCAAGTCCTCATCGGTCGGTGGCTCGTAGTCTTCGTCCGGCTTCAGGTGGGCGAAGTACTTGTCGAGGAGCTGCTGTAGCCCATGCTTGGCCTCGGTGTCATCCGTCACGAGCGACACATGGCCGAAGGCGATCACCCCCGAGAACTCAACGCCGACCTCGGCGGCCCGCTCGGCCGGGAGCAGGCGCCCCATCTCACTGACGTTGAAGCAGACCCGGTCGTTGGCCAGAGCGTTGTCGTGCGTTCGTCCCACTCTTGCGCCGTGGAAATAGATGGCGTGCGCCTGGTGGTCGTAGGCGAAGTTCCGGGTCACCAGAAACGGCTGCCCCTCACTTGCCGTCCCGATCACGCCGAAGGGGGCACGGCCCAAGAACGAGCGAATCCAATCCTCATCTTGAATGGCGCGGTCCTCGCGACGGATGTGGGCAAGTGGCTTCCCTTTTCTTTCCTTCGCCATATCAGAATCCTCCGGGGCACCAGGCCTTGGCGCGCAGGCCGGATGCCGCCCGTCGATGGTGAGCTTCAGCCAGTTCCCGTGTCTCCCCGTAGTGCCATGAAATCTCGCAGACCGATGGCCGCCGTGCCGGCGACGAGCATCGCGAACACGATCAGCATCGGTCCGAACCAAACCACGGCGAGGGCGCCGACCGCACATCCGACAAACGACCAGGCGAACAGCTCGCGGAAGCTCGCCGGGATCACGCCGACACAGCGCTCGTGAATTGCTGCCCCGGCGGCAAAACCGACGGCCGTGACGATCGGCGCCAGAAGCCACAATGTCGCCTGCCAGAGCAAGCCGTCAAGAGTAAAGGTACTGAGGAACAACACGAGCCAGGCGGAGTAGGTGAGGCCACCGCCGAGCAGGGCGACGGCCATCTTGAGGATCATCCGGCCTGCCTCGATCCAGGTCATCTTCTTCTATCGCTCGTCTGTCCCCGCCTTGCTCCGATCCGGAGAATCAGGTTGGCAGTGGCTCAGAGTGGGGTTTGTCGCGGGCTAGCCAGTTGTTCGGTGAGTCCAGGGACCACATGCTCGAGGAGGCAATCACCATGGGCCGCACCTTCCAAGCGCTATCTCCTCTTTGCTTCAGCCGTGAACTACATCCTGCTTCATGCTGTAGAGGATATATGTGATCTCAGGCAGTCTGCTCAGGGGTGAGACGCAGGTCGTAGTGCTGCGATCGCTCATCGAAGCGGGCGAGCACCTTCCGTGCACTCTCCGGCACGTACGCCACCTCGTAGTCCTCGCCCATGAAGTCTCGAACGGAGTCGAGGGAGTCGAACCACAGCATGGTTATGAACTCGACCTCGTCCGCCACCTTCCTGCGCAGCAGGTGTGCGCCGCGGTAGCCGGGGATCCCCTTCTGGGCGATGCCCGGGAGAATCTCAATCCGCAGCAGTTCCTCGTAGGTGTCAGCGTTCTCGGGTGTGGTCCAGCCATGCCAGATTCGCGTGATCATTTCATTCCTCTTCTGGTGGTTCGAGCGCGGCTACACGCACTTGCACCTCGAGCGTGACACGAATGATTGCATCGACGAGCGCCGGGTCCACATCCACGTCTCCCTCGTACTCGGCCAAGTTGCGCTTGCGATG
>JAUWTE010000151.1 GCA_030609765.1 Acidobacteriota bacterium | reverse complement strand
CGCCGTTCCGATCGCTGCCCTGGGGGGCGGTGACGCCCTCGTGTATAACGCGGTGATTTTCTCCACCTTCTTGCTCAGCGGCTTTTTCACCTACTTGCTGGTTCGCAAGATAACCGGATCGACCGCGGCGGGGTTGGTGTCGGGATGCGCCTACGCATTCAGCGGCTCTCGCGTCAATCATCTAATGCAGGCTCACCTGCTGGTGACCCAGTGGCTACCGCTCGCGCTTCTGATGATGCACCGGTACTTCGAGCGTCCGACCTGGCGACGTTGGTCGGCGCTCGCGGTGGTCACCTTCTTGGTGGCTGTGTCTTCCTGGCACATTGCCGTCATCGGTGCCATCGGCATCGGCCTCGTCGCCCTGTGGACGATGGTCGGCGACGGGCGAGATGTGTGGCGGCGCGGCACTGGTTTGTTGCTGGTGGCCGCTCTCTGCGCTCTGGCGCTCTTGCCACTGGCCAGCATCTACGCCCGCATGGGCGACCAATGGCCACCATTGACCGGAGAAGGCCGCGAGAGCATGGGTACTCTCGCTGATCTCTCTGTGAATGTCGCCGGCATAGCGTCACCGGCGGCACGATCGACCTCCCCTTTCAGGCGGCTCCTCACGCGCTCCGCGTGGAGCCGGCCTGGAGTGTTCCCCGGCATCGTGGTTGTCCTTCTAATGCTGCCGGCGTTAGCAATGCTGCGGAGGTCAGCCGCCGGCCTGGCCGACGGAGCCAGGAAGCTGACGCGTTGGTGGCTTTGGATAACTCTGGGAATTGTCCTCGCGATCACTCTGGCCGCCGCTGCGGGCGAGCGTGGCGAAGCGCTGGTCGCCCTGCTGAGGCCATTAGCACCCTTTGTGCTTCTCGCCCAAGCGCTCGCGCTGGCCGGACTCCTTCGGGTCTGGCGAACGACGGATTCCGCGCCGGAGATCGCTCTCGTCCTCACCTACGTGGCCCTTGCTGTTTGTGGCGCTCTGCTGGCCCTGGGACCGCGGGTATTTGCTGGATCGGCCGATCTGGGGTCGGGGCTCTGGCGATTCGACCTCTTGCCGGTGCGCCTGATCATCCGGGCACCGGAGAGGCTCTCTTTGCTTCTCGCCCTCGGCTCGTCGGTCCTCGCGGGTATGGGCATGGCGCGGCTCTCGAATCACCTGTCTCGGCGAGCAGCAATGACCCTCGCAGCAGTCGTTCTCATCGCCCTGAACATCGATCTCGGCTTTCGAATGCACTCCTTCAAGGAGATAGCCGCCCCGAGCGCGGTGGACGCATGGCTCGCCGAATCCGCCGAACCTGGAGCCACGATCGAGTACCCACTTATTCGCAATCCAGGGAGCATCTACAGGAGCCAGCTCTACAGCCGTCGAATCGTCAATGGAAAAGGCTACATGATGCCTTCAGAGCTCGTACAGGTAGAGGCGCAGCCCGATTTTTCGCCCGAGCAAATGGCGCTGCTCTGGGAGCATTTCCATCCCCGCTTCATGGTCTTTCGCCCGGAGCAATACCAGCATGCGGATCCTTCCCGCCTGCTCGACACGATCGAGTCTCAGCCCGAAGCACTCATCTTGAGAGCACATCTCGACCGGGAGTACGTCTTCGAGCTGTTCGATCGTGGTCGTGGTCAGAGACTGTTCCGACGCTGGCCGTTCACGGCGCTGCGCGGCCAGCAGGGGCTACTTCTGGAGGGCGTCCTGAGCGCTGGTCGGGAAGATACCGTGGGCAACCTCGCCGTGCTGCTCAACGATCAGGTCCTGCTGGAAGCGAGCGGCAGCGACGTCGAAATCCCGTTCTCGCGCCTCGTCATGTTCGAGCCCGGCCAGCTCGTGCGAGGCATGAATACCTTCGAGATCCGCGCCGACTATCGTTTTGCTGAGAATGCCGAGAGAAACCCGGTCGGTACCACTGGTGTGGGACTAGCAGCCGACGTCTTGATCGTATCCAACCGCAACCGATCGAGAGTGGAAGTGAACGGCCGCTCTCTGCCGGTCGACAAGGGCTATTTCCTCGTCGTGCTGGACGCTGCCACCGGAGCTATCACGGAGACGGGCCAGTTCGACGTCTCGACGGATATGCGGGCTTCGGAGGCACTGGTGGAATTCGTGCGGGCGATCCCGGCCGGATCTCCGGTGGTGGTTGCCACGGAATTCGATGCCTCGCGACAGCTAACCCGGGAAGCAGTGAGCGCCCTCCGCGACTTGGGACTGGAGAAGACCCTGCGTGACAGATTCGGGAGGGCTCACGCCGCAATCGGGGTGAAGGGTGCTCCGCGCGGCTCCGCCCTGGAGGAGACTCATCGACGAGGCCTCACGCTCGAACTGGGCCAGATCGACCGCCGCGAGGTGCAGCTTTTCTCTTCCGGTCTGCGCTGAACCGCAAACAGGCCGGGGTGCATGCTCATAGTCGACTCCTCTCCAGGGGCGCCCTACTATGCCACGATGAAAATCTTGCTCGTCAATGCGCCCCATACGGAAGACGGCGAAAGGGTCCGCCGGTTTTCCAGGCCGTGGCCGCCACTCGATCTTCTGAATTGTGCCGCGCTGCTGCGGCTTAATGGCCACGACGTCCGTCTTCTCGACTACCGGGCCGCAGCTGTGGACGCGACGGAGCGTGACCGTGCGTCTGCCGCAGCCGATCGCATCGTGGTGACCACCACACCGCTGGACCGTTGGCAGTGCCCGACTCTCGATACGGAGGCCACATTCCGTTTCATTCGGAGCTTTCCATGCGAGAAGACCTGGGTGGCCGGTGCGCACGGCACCATGCAGCCGGAGTGGGTGCTGAGCGAAAGCGGCGCGGCCGGGCTCCTCATTGGAGAGACGGAGACGGCGATCGGGCGTATCGCTGAGACGGATCCGGGGGCCGGCGGTCCCGGCTTGGCCATCACGCGCGACGGCCGCCTGAGGGCTGAAAAAGCCGAGCCTCTCGATTTGACCACGCTACCGATTCCGGCCTTTGACCTACTTCAAATTGAGAGGTATCACTACGAGCTCCTTGGCAATCGGCTCCTGGTTCTGGAAACGGCGCGCGGATGTCCGTTCGGCTGCACCTTTTGTTCGCGCGAGATGTACGGCAAGCCTGTACGCCGTAAGTCGGGCGAGCAGGTGGTGGCAGAAATCGGCCGGGCCCTGGCCGACACCGGCTTCCGCCATGCCTATTTCATCGACCTGGAATTCACCTTTCACCACGAACCGGTCGTGGCCTTGTGCGAGGAGATTCTCGCCCGAGGCTGGAGCTTCGGCTGGACCTGCCAGACGCGCTTCGACCAGATCGACCGGGATCTCCTGCTGCTGATGAAGAGGGCCGGCTGCAGGCTCATCCATTTTGGAGTGGAGCCAGGTGCGGAACGCCACGTCGAGGCCCTCAAGAAGGGGCTGAGCCTGGAGCAGATCCGCGAGCAACACTCCCTGGTGCAACGCTGCGGCCTCGAGACCGCCCTCTTCTTCTTGCTGGGACATCCTGGGGAAACCCCTGCCGAGGAGCGCACCACCATCGATCTGGCCTGTGAGCTAAATCCCGACTACGCCTCCTTCAACATCGTCTCCCCGTACCCCGGGACCCATTTTCACGAAACCGCTGGCTCCTTCGAAGAGCCCTTCCCGCCCTTCGATGACCATTCTCACGAGCTGGTAGGTCTGGAAAGAATGCGACGAGAGGCGTTGCGAAGCTTCTACCTGCGACCCCGCTACGTCGCCAGCCGGATGCACCCGCGACGCCTTGGCAGCGCGCTGAGAGGGGCCCGCCTGCTCCTGCGACTCATGAACTGACCGAACAGGCTCACTCGATACTCGCGAGACGGTCACCCGACGTGGGCGTTGCGCTTCCACCACAGGCGCGCCAGATTACTGAACTTGTGCGCCGCCTCCCAGCCTAGGTTGAACCTGCTGCGCCGGAAGTCTTCGCAGGAGACGGGAACTTGCACCACCCGACCGCCGTCACGATTGACGTAGTAGACGAGGTCGAGAACGTAGGCGGACCCGTGGCTGATGAGCGACATGTAGCGCCGGATCGTCGGCACCCGGTAGGCCTTCGCACCAATGGAATAGTCGACGAACTCCACCCCCAACATCCGCGACGCCAAAACGACGAAGGCGCCGGAGCCGAGGCGGCGGAAGAGTGAGCGCCTCTGGCTGCCGGTTCGCTTCGACCCCACCACGATGTCGCAGCCATCGAGCTGGCGTACTGCTTCGTCGATGAATTCCAGATCGATGGAAAGATCCATGTCCAGCGACACGATGGCGTCGAAGCTGGCGTCTTCAACGAAACGTCGAAAGGCCCTGCCCACGCCACGCTCCGCCAAATGGAAAAACCTCACCTCGGGAATTTCCGCCGCCAGCTTCTGCCCAATCCCCACCGTGCCATCGGTTGAGCCGTTGCTCCCCAGAAGAACCTCGCACTCGGCATGAGTTCGACGCAGAAGCTCCACCAGGGCCAGCGTATTGGCCCTCAGCAACTCCTCCTCGTTGTAGACCGGAATGGCAACGGTTACAGACATGCCTGGATACCCGTCAGGGGCCCTGTCGAGGTGCTATCGGAGTCGCGGGGGGCATCGTTGCGCCGTCCATGGCACCAGGTTCGACCCTTGGACGGGCCGCGCTATCGGTGGCGATGACCGCCAGACGATCCGCGGCATAGCCCGCCCACTGGGTGGTAGGAAACTCGTCGAGAATACGCAGAAAACGCACCACCGCATCATCGATCCGGCCGAGCCCCTGCAGAACTTCCGCCGTCCGGAAATGGGCCTCGGGAATCAGCTCGCCATCGGGGTAGTCACGGATAAACCGGTCGAGACGTGTGAGCGCCTCTTCATAACGCATGGAGCGGAAGGCGGAAAGGGAGAGGTAGTAGTCGGAATAGTAGGCGGCCGCCGAGGAGGGAGCCAGTGCTTTGGATCTCGACAACAACGGCTCGGCTGCCTCGTAGCTGCCGGAGTGAAAGAGCTCCAACCCCTGACGATGCGGGATCCAAGGGTCGGTCCAGGACATGCGAACCGCCACTGCAACGATTGCCAGGCTGATGGCGAGGGTCGGGCCCCACAACCACCGATAGGTGAACGCCCTGTCGAGGGCCGTCGAGCCGGCCCTTGGCCGCCTGGTGCGCCACGAGCGGATACCTCCCAGGGCCACCACAACCAGCGCCAACAGGCTGAGGCCGCGCCCGAACCTCTCGACTCCCGTAACGCTGTAGAACAGTCGAACTTCCTCTTCGGTCGGCACCACCAGCATGAACGAGGGTGAAGCAAGCCACACTGCATCGGCTCCCTGAACACTCCAGCGCGGATGGTAGCTGACCTTCACCAGCAAAGGGTGCCCCGGCCTGGATGTGCGGATGCGGATCTCCTCGGGAAGGACCTCCGCCGTCACCTGAGCCGAAGCCGACAACGGCCGGCGCGGGATGCGATCCGGGAGATCCGTGATCCTCTCCCATGACGCCGGAAGCTCCGCTCTCCCATTGGCTCGCACAAGGGGGACATCGCCCGAACCTGGACGCTTGAACCAGGCGAAAAAGTCCGCCTTCCATTCATCGCCCACGAGCACCAGCGGCTCAAAAAGGAGTGGAACCACGTACGCGCCGTCCGACTCCTCGACCCGGAACACCTCATAGGGCGGCACTTCAGCGACACGCGCGAACTCAGGAGAGGCTGCCAGGCGGGCCTTGACCTCATCGCCCCGGGCGATGACATCGGTGACGTTGAACAGACGCAGGTGCTCAGCGGCACGGCCGGGATCGAGACGCCCACAGTGGTACGGAAGCAGGGGGCAAGAGGGAACCTCTGAAATCTCCGACTGAATGTAGAAGACGAAGGGGGAGCTGATGCTCGACTGCATGTAGAGACCCTCGAGGGTGCTGGCCCCCGAGAAAAGTGGAAGTGCCTCGAAGGCCCGGATGGTCCCCGCATCGTTGTGCGCCGTGCTGTGCTCGTATACCACCCGCGGTTCCGCCGACGTTCGGCGGACCGCCTCGTTGACGGCTCGAAATCCCTGCCAGCCCGGCGTCGCCTCGAAGCCGCCATAGTTCCATGCCGCCCAGTCGTCGACGAGCTCGACGCGAGATTCGGTCCAGGCCAGGGATGCCACTGCCAGGAACAGCGTGAGGGCTGCGACCGGGGCGCTGGACCCCTGCCATCGCCCGCTTTGTCGAGCCAGACTGCGGGCCACTCCGCGGATCATCGCCGCCGCCGGCACGGCCGCCAACAACACCAAGGTGAGTTGTACGAAGGGTAGAAAACGAACGTCCACGACGTCGAGCTTCCAAGCCACCAGATAGAAGAAGAGACTCCCCGGAATCAGCGAGGCCAAGTAGGCAACCCGCTGGTCGATCTGCTGACGCCACGCACCTCGACGCCCGGCCCTGAGCAGAGTGAACCCGGCTGCCGCTCCGCCAGCGGCCAGGATGGCCAGCGACGGCCAGAGGATCGGGGGGAAGATGTGGGTGAACCCTCGGATGGGCCAGACGATGCTGTAGGCCGTGGTGTAGTCGGAGTAGGCCATCAGGGGCACCGCCCAGAAGGCCATGAGCCCGAAGGCCAGTGCGCCCACCTTCAGCAGGTACGGTAGGGCGCGCCGGCCCGCAGGGTGGAACAACACGAGGTATGCACCCAGGGCCGAGGCTACCAACAGGGTATAGGCGTGACTGAGACCGACAGCGGCGAGTAACAGGCCGTTGCCAATCCACCCGCGGTCGCTAATGGCCCCACGGTACAGCGTTCCTGCCAGCACCAGGAGCAGCGCAGTGGCGAATGAATAGGTGAACTCGCCGGCCAACGTGCTGCCCACGTTGGCACCCCACATGGAGTTGGCCTCGTGAAACAAGAAGGAGACGGAGAATACGGCGGCCAGCGCGGGAGCCGGATACGCCAGCCCGAGCAGCCGGAAGCAGGCGAAGGCCGCGGCAGGCAGCAGAACCAGTCCTGCGACGGTGATCAGCTTGAAGGCCACCGGCAGGCCAACGACCAGCGACAAAGCGGCCATCAAACCACCTGGCAGCGGGAAGTAGAGCTGAACAAGGGGAAATCCCGCGTAGCTGCCCGGAACCCAGCCCGACAATCGACCAACCGGCAGAAGCGCGTGCCGCAACCACCATGCCGCATAGTAGTGAGAGGCAGTGTCGCCTCCGGTGGTGATGGTGGGGGTGATCAACAGCTCGGGATGCAGGTGCCAGACAACGAAGGCCGTCGCGGCCGTAACGACCAGAGTGTCGCCGGCTCGCTGAGGGCCCGAGACTCCTCCGGGCTCGTCACCAGCGCTGGCTCCGTGGGCCACTACATCAACCGCCGCAGGTTCCCCCGGGGCCAGGTCCGCTGGCACCTTGCTGGAGCCACGGCAGGACAGTGTTGTAGCAGTTGGCTCCCGGGTTG
>JAUWTE010000276.1 GCA_030609765.1 Acidobacteriota bacterium | reverse complement strand
GACGGCGAAGGGAGTGACAGCTCCCGGGATAACCCCCATGTACTTCATCAAGCGGTCGGCGCTACCGAACGAGAACCGGCCAGCTCCGAGGCGCTGAGCCAGCTCCTTCAGGTCGATCGAGCGATCCTCCAAACACACGACGAGCCACATGGCGCCCTTTTTGTTGCGCAGAAACAGGTTCTTGGTGTGGCCGCCGGGCAGCTTGCCGCGCAGCGCTTTCGCTTCCTCGACCGTAAACACCGGCGGGTGCTCTACGGTGTGAGCTTCAATCTCGAGATCTCGGAATCGTGCAACCAGGTCATCGTGGGTGGCGGGCCGACTGCCGTCAGCCAACAGCCCCTCACCAGAGTTCGTCATGGGCATCAGCTCCTATCATTCGTTCTCGATCCGCAGGCACGTTAGCCGGAGGCTGAATCTCCTTCAACTGGCAGGCCATCTGAAGACTCATTGGAACTCGGAGGCCCGTGGGCATTACCATGGGTTACACAACGAACCGTGAGCCTGGAGAGATCAACGTGGACAGACCCGTCGTCATATCCCTGGCCCTGGCCGGGGTCCTGATCATTTGCATCATCGTCTACGTCGTCTTCTTCCGTGGCCCCGCGGAACCCGAGCCAGAGCCGCTTCCTGAGCCGGAGCTCGTGGAGGTCGAGGCTGCACCGATCGAGGCGGAGCCCGGCCCGGTGAGCATCAATCTGCCTCCGCTGGACGAGAGTGACGGCTTGGTGCGTCTCATGGCGCAAGAGCTGTCAGCGAATCCGCGTTTGGCTGCGACTCTTGCAACCGACGAGGTGATCCGCAAATTCGTTGCGGCAGTGGTCAACATCGGTGCGGGCGAGACGCCGGCCGCACACCTGGGCGTGCTCGCACCGGAGGGTGAGTTCCATGCGTCTACGAAGGATGGCCAACTCATTCTGGATCCGGCTAGCTATCGGCGCTACGACGTGCTCGCCGACACGTTCACGTCCCTGAATACAGCCGGGACCGTCCAGCTCTACTATCAACTCAAGCCTCTCTTGGATGTGGCCTATCTCGACCTGGGATACCCGGAGGGCGATTTCCACGATGCCCTCTTGGCGGCCATTGACGAGCTCGTTGCCACACCCGTGATCGATGGGGACATCGAGGTGGAGAGCGGTGTGCTCTCATATCGTTACAGGGACCCGGATGTCGAGTCGTTGAGCGAAGTCGATAAGCACCTGCTGAGAATGGGACCCGAAAACGTTGGCGCCATACAGGCGAAGCTGCAGGAGCTGAGAGTAGCGCTCGCGGTTAGCCGCTGAGGATCAAGCTATGGCCGACGACAACAGCACCGAAATTGGATCCATCGTCTGGACGGATCTCACGACGGATAACGCGGAACAGACCCGTGAGTTCTACGAAGCGGTCGTGGGTTGGACGTCGTCGCCCGTGAGCATGGGTGACTACGACGATTTCAACATGGCCGCACCGGAAAGCGACCGCGCAATCGCCGGGATCTGCCACGCCCGCGGCAGCAATGCCGGCCTGCCGGCGCAGTGGCTCATGTACATCATCGTCGAGGACCTCGATGGCAGTGCGGCACGATGTGCCGAGATGGGGGGGAAGGTGATCGTGGAGCCGAAGGGCATGGGGGCGCATGGGCGATACTGCGTTATCGAGGATCCCTCCGGTGCGGTGGCGGCGCTATTCGAGCCGGCCTCCTAGCCCGGGCTTGCCCGGTTCCCACCCGTTGTACGTCTTGTGACCAGGGTTTAGACTTCGGATGGCTGCGCCCCCAGAAAGCGAGGCCAGGGACGATGTCGGACCGATTCGTGACGTGGGGCTCAGCAGCCCTCCCTCTCGGTTATGCATGCTTGCTTCTCTTCGTGCTCCTGGTTCTGCCCGCCGCTTGCGGTGGAGATGGGAATACCGGCGTTCCCGCCGCGGTTCCTGAATCCGGAGATGAGGGACGAGCGGTAGCTGTTGACCTCGAGATCACCGACGCCGACCTCACTGAGTTGGCGGATCTCGTCCCCCTTGTGCTTGCCGAAGCGGGCATTCCCGGCGTGTCAGTGGCCGTCTACAGGACCGGGCAACCAATATGGGCCCAGGCCTTCGGGGTCGTCAATACAGAGAGCGGCGAGCTCGTCCGGGACGACACGGTGTTCGAGGCGGCGTCCCTCAGCAAGCCCGTTTTTGCCTACGCGGTGATGCGCCTTGTAGAACGTGGTGAGCTCGATCTCGACGCTCCGCTCGCCGAAATCTACCCCTACGACCGGCTCGAGCATGAGCCCCGATATGAGCAAATCACGCCACGAATGGTGATGAGCCACAGCACGGGCATGCCGAACTGGGGCGGAGATCGCTTAGAGATCGCTTTCGACCCTGGAACGGAGTTCAGTTACTCGGGTGAGGGATTCGTGTTTCTGCAGAGGGCGGTGGAGAAGGTCACAGGGAAAGACCTCAACGCCTTCATGCAGGAAGAGGTTTTCGACCTCCTCGGTATGGGGCACAGCAGCTACGTTTGGCGGGACGAGTATGACGATCTCTCGGCGACGGGCCACGACGCGCTGGGTAGGCCCCAGGAGAAGGGCAAACCGCGCCGGCCGAACGCGGCCGCGACACTGCACACGACAGCGAGCGACTATGCCAGGTTCCTGGGAGCGTTGATCGAAGAGCGTGGGCTGGAGCACGAGACCTTCGAGATGATTTTCACGCCGCAGGTGAGCGCTCCGGGGGATGACGACGAGTTCGAGGGGACCGTATTCTGGGGCCTCGGTTGGGGACTGCAGGTCGGCAATGCTGAGACCTCATTCTGGCACTGGGGAGACAATGGTCCTTTCAAGGCCTACGTGTTGGGATATCGCGAGGCTGGCATCGGGCTCGTCTACTTCGCCAATAGCGACGTTGGCTTGACGATCGGCGAGGCCTTGCTCGCGACTGTCCTGAGTGACAGCTACCCGAGCTTCGACTGGCTCGACTACGGGCGCTACGACTCTCCCGATGTGGTGGCCCAGACTGCCGTGCGCAGAGCATACGTGGAAGACGGCCAAGAGGCTGGGCAGCAGGCTCTCGAGGAGCTACGAAGAGGTTTTCCGGAGACGGCGACCGAGGAATTCGTCAACAGTCTCGGCTATTTCCTGCTCGGTGAGCGGCAGCTCGAAGCGGCGGTGGCCGTTCTGGAAGTCAATCGTGACGCCTTTCCCGCGTCGGCAAATGTTTTCGATAGCCTCGGTGAGGCCTACCTTCAGGCCGATCACATGGAGCGCGCCATCGAGAGCTACCAACGTGCGCAGGAGCTCGATCCGGACAACGATGCGGCGGAAAGCAGTATCGCTTGGGCCCGGCAGTCCGTCGCGGCGCGGCAGGATCCGATCGGAATCCCCGAAGAGACGCTCATGAGCTTCGCGGGGCAGTATGGTCCTCGCGGGATTAGCCATGAGCAGGGGACGCTGTACTACGAGCGTGAGGGGAATCCACGATATCGTCTGTATCCGATCACGCCAGACACCTTTGGTCTCGACGGGCTCGGCTACTTCCGCGTGCGCTTTGCCACCAACGGCGACGGGCAAGTCAGCCGGCTGGTGGGGCTCTACGTGACCGGCCGCGAGGACGCATCTGAGCGGAGTCGGTGAAGGTACTCGGAGCCGGTAGCTGACCGATCCCTAGCAGGCCGTGGCGAAAGTGTGATGGGTCTGAACAGCACTCCGCGTGGCGCTCGGATCTCCTCCACACCATGGCCGTTGTCCGCTTGGAGGTTCTGCGATAGCGTCTTGACGGAATCAGTCTCCGAATATCTGTGCTCCGGGCCGTGCGAATCGAGATTCCATGCAGTCAGCTCGATTTCGCGGGAAAGGAGAAGTAATGCCTTGCGTCTGAGGAATCGAACTATGCGACAAGCGTGGACTTGGACGGCCTTCAGGCGCCCGCAATCGATCGGTTTTGGCTGCTCCATCGGGGCTCTCGTGTTCGCGGCTTTGCTGATACCCGCTATTGTCGCGGGTGTTCCAGGGCAGAGCGTCTCGAGTCAGGCCGTGCAGAGAATCTGGCCCGGCCCCGACGGCGAACCGCTGCCCTTTCAAGTCGATGGTGAAATTCTCGAGTTCCTGCGGTCGGCGAAGATTGTGTCCACTACGAGGCTCTCGGAAGGGGTGACCCTGCCACGCCAGGCCCTTCTTGAATTGGACGGGCTTCAGGTGCACGCGACCCTCAAGGACATCGACGAAACCTACAAGCGGCAGCGAATGTCTGATGGGACCTTTGCGATGGAGTTGCGCGACTACTACGTTTTTGAACAGGTCGCCTATCAGCTCGCGCTGGTGCTCGGTCTCGACAACGTGCCTCCGACCGTACTGCGCCGATACCAGAGAACCGAAAGATCGCTGCAGCTATGGGTCTACGGCTCCATCACCGAAAACGATCGCATGGCTCGCGGAATGCAGCCGCCGAAACGCATGCCTTGGACACGCCAGATTCAGACGATGTATGTCTTCGACGACCTGATCGGGAACGTCGATAGAAATCGGGGCGACATCCTCATCGACGAGGACTGGAAGCTGTGGATGATCGATCACTCCCGGGCCTTCCAGACGGGTCTCGAGCTCAGGTTTATCGACAATGTGATCTACTGCAGGCGTGATCTTCTGGCGGGGCTGAGGGCGTTGGATGAGGCCACGATCAGGGAGCATACGGGCAACCAGCTCACCAGGTACCAGATTTCTTCTCTTCTGGACCGGCGCGATGCCATTGTGGCGCACATACAGCAGCTCATCGACACCCGTGGAGAAGGCGCCGTTCTCTACTAGGCTCAGACCGCATCATCTCCTCGAAGGTCTGGCAGGCTGTGGTGAAAGTGTGATGCGCCCTTGGCGGCGTAGCCCTCCCAGACCCACCTCGCTTTTACCACGGCCTGCTGGGGGCGGCGTGGTTGTTCGGGATGCGCTCGTGATAGCGGACAGTCAGTGGTTCGTGCCGGGGGATCATTGTAGTGTGGCCGTTGGCCGCGCAGAGCGAGCCGAATGTTCTCTCGACTGGAACCTACGATGAG
>JAUWTE010000202.1 GCA_030609765.1 Acidobacteriota bacterium | reverse complement strand
GTCGACGGCTGCTGCGCACGCATGTTCTTGCCCCGGGGCAACACTGTAATGCATGCATATGGTATCGGTTACAAGACCACCCCTTGACTTTCCCTCATCCGGCCCGTGGCTGGCTATCGCGGCCCATTCACCCTGCCGAGCGAATGTCAAATAAACTTGACAATAAGTAAAGCAAACTATACATTGACCCCATGAAGCTGCGGCACGATATTCACAACCACCTGAGGCGCCACCGGCTGCTGACCGAAAGGATGACCCAGCAGGAGCTGGCCGACCTGGTGGGCGTCACCCGTCAGACGCTCCTCTCGATCGAGAAGGGCAACTACAACCCGTCGGTCGGGCTGGCGCTTCGCCTGGCGGGCGTGTTCGGAGCGACCGTGGAGGAGCTCTTCGAGCTGGCGAAAGGGGAGAACGATGGCTAACCCATTTGCCCGAGTCCGATGGCGTCCCGCGCCCGCGACGCTGATCGCCAGCGGGGTGGTCGTCCTTGGTTTCCTGCTCACGGGCGTCAGCTGGGGTTTCCTCGCGCTGGTAGCGGTGGGAACGTTTGGGCCCGGCATCCTGCGCGAACTCGGCTGGCTGAAGGACAAGGACGAGTTCGAACGCCGCGCCGCCCGTCGCGCGGGGTATCACGCCTACCTGGTCGGTGGGTTCATCACCTTCCTGATCGTGGCGTATATGCGTTCAGGGGAGCGCGTCATCGCAGAAGAGGCGCCCGTATCGACCCTGATCCTCGTGGTCCTCTGGTTCACTTGGCTGCTCAGCTCATTCCTCAGCTACTGGGGGCCGCGAAAGACCGCGTCCCGGATCCTGATCATCTTCGGCTCCGTCTGGCTCCTGTTCAATGTCATCGGCAACATCGAGGCGGGACCCACAGCGCTCATCATGCAATCACTCCTTGCGGTGCCGTTCTTCGGCCTGGCCTACGTTTCCCGCCGGTGGCCACGTATTGCGGGCGTGCTGCTGCTTGCGGCCTCCGCGTTCTTCGTCTACTTCTTCGGTTGGTACAGGATCCTCTACGAGAACCCCTTTGCGAAGGGACCGCCCGTGGTGATCATTCTCTTCGTAGGTCCGCTGCTGGCGAGCGGCATCGCCTTGCTGAGCAAGGCTGCCCGCGGCGAGGCGGACGGTGAACAGGACAGCCCATAAAGATCTCGACCCAAGGAGGTGACCGTCATGACTAGGCAGAATCTACCTGCTATCGCCGCCGCATGTCTTCTAGCAGTGATCTCGCTGGGATGTGGCACGAACTCGAACTCGGAATCGGACAATGTCGTCGCGCAGGCCTACGCGCTGCGGATGAAGGGGCAGCCTGACGAGGCCAAGCTGCTCCTCGAGAAGTCGATTGCGGAGAATCCCGATCACGCCGCCAGCTACTACGAGCTTGCCAGAACCACAGTTCACATGGCGCTGGGGAATCCGAGGAAGCTACCCGAGACGATAGCCAGCGCGGACAGCTTGATCGATCAGGCGGTCGAGAAGGATCCTGACAACGTGACCTATCGCATCCTCGCGGGCCACATCAAGGCCTTCCCAGCCTACATGGCCATGCAGAGAAGCGAACCGGACCTGAAGGAGAAGGTCGCGGAGACTTGCGCCGCATTCGAAGCCGCGCTGGAGATCGATCCGGAGTTCCACGCAGCGAGGCTCTATCTCGTCGAGCTCTATGGGGCCATCCCTGAAGAGATGGGGGGGAATCCGGCACGAGCGACCGAGTACATGGCTGTCTTGGTGGAGAAGGATGAGATCTATGGCATGAAGGCGCGCGCGATCATGGACGAAGTCGAGACCTCGGATTGGGAATTGCTGCGTGACAACCACCCGGAAAACGTCGTGGTTCTGGAGGAGCTGGGAAAATCCCACCTGAATGAGGACGAGATCGACGCTGCCGTGAAGTGCTTCGACGAAGCGTGCCGCATGGATCCGAGCTGCGCGACGCTCTTCCTGGATCTGGGGAGATTCCACCTCTTCGCGGCCATGGGCGCCATGCGATCCGACGACAAAGAGAAGGCGAACACGAGCCTGTTGGCCGCCGAGGTGGCAATCCAGAGATACCTGGAATCCGATCCTCCAGCGCCGATGAAAGCCTACGCCATCGAGATGCTCGCGAAGGTGAAGTACGGGCTGGATGAGCAGGATGAGATGAACCGTCTCCGGGAGGAGGCGCTGGCTCTGGATCCCCACTTCTCGAAAGCGACGGGATCCCCGCCGCCGGAGCTGTACACGCCTCCGGGAGAGGTCTCCCATCACCATCGCTATCTGTTCAGGGTGCTGTAATCGGTTCGCGACTTGTTCGCCCCGGCCGGGCGTGCGGGGTCGCTTCATCGTCCGGTTCCGGGCAGGGTTGTGTCGGTTCCAATGATTGGGTGCGCATGTGTCCCGTTGCCCATCATGGCTGGTGCATGGCCGAGTGCAGGCTCATGCCACCGTTCGATAGTCGTGCTGAACGCCACCGAGGACTGGGAGCGCCACCAGCTTTCCGGCGGGCGGCGGAGATTGTCGGAGTTCCGGGTACGGGTCTGGGATCCCATGGATGGCCTGCGATGGACGCCCACCAATGTGATAGTGAATGTACTCGGCGGCAACACGGCGGATGTGATCGACACTGAGGAAGATGAAGTGGTTCAAGGCGTCCTCGGGTAGAGTCCGATTGAACCGCTCGACGTGCGGGGCAGCGTTGGGTGCACCGTACGGAATAGGGAGCCCTCGACAACCGATGAAGGGCAACCCAGAAGAGGCGGTCCTCGGGTCGCAGGCGAGTTCGTTATTGCGTTCGTGTGTGAATGGCGAGTTGCTAACGCAGGGCAACGTTCTCCAAGGCCAGGGTTGCCCGCGGCATCAGCGCGGCGCCCACGAGAGCGAGCAGCGCAGATCGTAGTGTACGCATCATGAGTAAGATCATGTCATGGTGGGAGACTTGCGTGATTGCAGGGAGTCACGCCCTTTTCGCGGACCACGGGTGGTGGCGACCGTTGGCCCCGCACTCGCCCAGATCCCGTGCAGAGTACCCGATGCTGTTCCGGCTTGTTTGCGAAAGCGACGCAGGCATCGCTCGGCTCGACTGCCACAAGCGGAAGAAGCCCGGGACCGCTTGCGCGCCCCCGGGCTTTCATAGCAAAGAGCCTATGTACTGCGCTCTTGTCAGGCTGCTACTTGAAGACGTCCTTGATCTCACCCCACGTCGACTCATCGACGGGAGTCGCCTCGGCCGAGCCGACCGTGTAGCCCGCGATGTACCAGCCCGGATAGGTCACCGAGTTGTCGCTGCCGAAGTCGGCCCGGAGCTGGATCGTCTGACCGTCCCAGGGGGTCAGGTCGGCGCAGTCTGTCGTCCAGGCTGCGACGTGGTCCGTCCAGCCTTCTTCCATGTCCACGCACCACGCGTAGAAGCCCGTGCTGGTGGAGATCGTCGCCGGGTAGCCGCCGATCGGTATCAGGATGGTCTCTTCGCCACCCTCCTCGACGACCACGATGTTGCAGCCGTCGTAGTTGGTCTCGATGTCGAAGTAGTGGACCAGCTCAGCCAGCTCGTTCACGCCGACGGTGACGAGGAACGGTTGGCTGAGAAACCCCTCACCCGCGTCGTTCAGGTAGTCGCCGCCGAGGACCGTGCCCCAGACGTTCGGACCGAACGGAGCCGGCGGAGCCGGGATGCCGACGGGAATGCCCCACTCCCAGACGGGCAAACCGCCACCAGGATCGCAGGCGTTGGGGGTGCCAGGGCCGGGTTCCTCGCCCCAGTTGTTAACACCGTAGATGCTTTCAAAATTGCACTCAACGCGATCGTACTGGACCGGGTCCTGGGGCGGCTTCTCCGCCACGGCGGTGCCCACAAGCGCGCAGATGCCGAGGATCACTAGCAAGATTCTCATGACGCGGCTCCTTTTGGTGATGAAGCTTGGATGTTCCCCCCAGCACTGCAATTCATAGTGAACCTTGTGCGAGGTCGGCCGGAGGGCAATCTCGTCATCAAAGGCTACTATAACTCGAAAGACGTCGTGCCGTCAACTCGAGAGGCAGGCTCTTCAACGATCAGTGTAGTTGTGGCCCAGTGTTTACAGCCGCACACATCCATGGATCACTGGACATATCAGCAAGGCGTGAAGTTGGACTTCGCACGGCCGGGTAAGCCGACGGACAATGCCCACATGGAGTCCTTCAACGCCCGACTCCGACAAGAGTGTCTATCGCAACAGTAGTTCATCGGGTTGTCGGATGCCCGCAGGACGCTGGAGGCTTGGCGGGAGGATTGTAACAACCACCGGCCGCACAGCGCGTTGGAGAACCAAACTCCGGTCGGATGCCGCCTTTGGGGATACTTTGAACCGGACCGAAGAAGGCTCCAGAAGTTGCGTGTCTTGTGGATCAGATTCGGGGGGCGGACCAGGAGGGGTCTGCTTATCGGACTCGGTGGGTTCATTGTAGAGGGCGCTGTGGGTCCCCGCATGCTGAGCCGAGTTCACTGAGGTACGGACCCCGCCGGCCGGCGGTGTCGTAGACCGCGAGCAGTGTCGGAGCAGTGCCTGGTACCGTGTAGGTGATTCGCGTTGCCGCCGTGAACGGGTTGGGCTGGATCACATCGAGGAAGAGCTGGGTGCGACCGCGTACGGGATCCGTGTCGACACCCGACCCGGCAGCAGTCCTGGCTACACGGAAGCCGACGTTGGAGAAACAGGCTTCGGGGGGACCAGACGCATCGTTGAATCGGTTGGCGCAACGCACGTAGGGCTCGGTGGACCAACACCATTCGCCGCCGCGAAACACACGAAGGCCGTCGGTGCCGCTTTCTGGTCCAGTTGGGTCTTCCACCGGATCCGTTCCCAGATGACACACCCACCAGTCATTGCACCATTCGTCAGTGTTTCCGGCCATGTCCGTGAGACCCAGATAGCTTTTGCCTTCAGGATAACTCCCCACCGGGGCAGACCAACCGACACACTGGCCGGTGGACTCGCGATTGAAGTTCGCCCGGCTGCAATCCGGGGGCTCATCCCCCCAGGGGAAAAGTCTTTCACAGGGAACTGCGCTGCGTGTTCCCACTCCGCGTCTGTCGGCAAACGGAAGTCCTCACTTCCGTACGGATCTCCTCCACTGCACGCCCAGTCGCCGCTGTGCTCGTAGGCCCGCGACCGGCCATACTGCAGACTCAGCCAGTCGCAGAAGCGTACTGTCCCGAACCAGGTCACCATCTTGACCGGGTGGTTCGACGGATCGTAACCGTGGGGATAGGCACTCTGAGCGGCCGGCGACGGAGATGCCGGTAGGTAGAAGGTTCCCCCACCTTCCGGGTCGATTTGAATTTCGCTGCAGACGTGGTTCAGATCCGGAAGTCGCTGGGTGCTCCCGTCCAAGTTGTCCCGCACTATGTAGGAGGTGGCTGTCACGTATCCATTGTCATACGCCCACTGGAGCGCATCCACGTACTCCTGGTTTCTCACCTCGTGCTGACCCAGATAGAAACCCCGCGTCAGGGTTGCCTCGTGTTGCTGCCACCCGCAGGAGGCCGCCCCGTCGCCCATGATGAAGCTGCCTGGAGGTACATAGACCAGAGATACATAGACCCTCTGCTCGGCACAGTCCGCTGGTGTTGATGTGGCGAGGATGAGGATTATGCTCGAGATCAAGATCAAATAGCCCATGGCTTTCCTCCTCTCAGTCATAGCCATCACCTTCGCTTCTCTTGAATGCAGCGCCCAAGCACAGCTAACCGAGGTTTGCCCCTTCCAGAGAAGCGCCTCGTTGGCCTGCTATCGATCAGTGCGAGGTCGGGAGGTGGTTTCTATCATCGCCGCAGGTGGTTCATTCTGCAGTGGGACCTGTAGGTGCGGAGAATCTGAACCGCCAAGTTCTTGCGCCCTCGTTGCCCAGGTGGACAGAGCGAGGTTTCCCACGTCGGTTGGACCCGTTTTCGCCCGTCCGCCGAACTGCACTCATCGCAGTCCGCGAAAGCTCTGTTCCATGCCGGGACAGCCGGCTTGATTCGTCATCGGCAGGGCCCGTGGCTGCTCGGAGGCCGAGGGCAATGCATGTGCGGTGTTATCCCCTTTGCCCAGTTTGGGGCACCAGAGCAGCGATCCCATCGCCTGGGCACATCAGGGTCCCGGTTGGGCATCTTGGCTGATTCATGGCCGAGTGCTCGCGACTAAGCCACCCGTCGATAGTCGTGCTGAATACCGCCGAGGACGGGGAGAG
>JAUWTE010000409.1 GCA_030609765.1 Acidobacteriota bacterium | reverse complement strand
CCCGCCCCGGCGAGCTCGTACGAGCTCGCCATCTTGCCACTGGTCGACTTGGAATCGGGAACCCCCGAGGAAGCCCCTGCGCGCGAGCTCCGCCGCCATCTGGAGCTCCTTGGCGGGCCGACGCGCGTCCTGCCTTTTTCGGAGCTGGAGGAGATCTACGGCAGCGACGATTCCGCGAGCCGTGTGGGTGGAGCGGACAGGCTTTTGGGCTACGTCAGCAGCGAGGCACGGTTCACGCTGCGCTGGGAGGTCATTCGATTCGGCGACACGCCGGTACTCTCGGTCGATATTGCCTCCGGTGACGGCAGCGACGTTCAGCAAAGGCTCGAGTACCCGCTGCCCGAGCAGGACAGCCTGGCGTCGCTCCTGGCAGGACGGCTGCCACGCGAAGTCGAGGCCTTCCTCTTCTCCTGGCGAGAGTCGGATGCGGTGTTTCCCTCTGGTTACGAACAGGTTCGCCCGCATCCGATCACCTGGTCGGACGAAGCCGCGCGCGCCTACCTCGAGGCACTGTCGCTGACCTATGAAGGGGAGCATTGGCAGGCCCTGGCGTTGATCAATCATGCTCTCGAAATCGACGATGAGTTCGCGCAGGCCTACAGCCACTACAGCTACCTGATCATGAGCGCGCAGGTTCCCTACACAGGCCCGGTCCTCAGCTTGCCGGCCATCCAGAGAGCGCTGGAGCTCAGGAACCGGCTCGAGCCCTGGGAGGTAGAGATCCTGGAGCGGGCACAGCAATTCCTGCAACATGGCCCGGGTCCGGCGATCCCGCCCATGGACGAGGCGATGATCTCCGAGCTGGGCGAGTATCGTCAAAGCTGGCTGTGGGCGTCGATCCTGCTGTTTCAGAATCGCCGGCAGGAGCTACTCGACTACTCCCTCGAGCGACTTCAGGAGTTTGACGGGCCGAATGTTCTCTGGATCCAGGGGCCGCCCTCGGTGCTGGACCTGGCCTATCCCCCGGAACAGATCGCCACGCTCCTCGAGCCCCTCTTGCAGGCGCATCCCGATGATCCGTGGTCCCATCTCACCATGGGGCTTTGCCTGAGCGAGCACCCGGAGGCCACCGAGCGTGCCGAAGCCGAGTTCGCCCGGGCTCGTGAGCTGGCGGGAGGCCGATGGGACCCGAGCCTCGCCTGGGTGGCGGGGAAGATGGAGTACTACGCCGGCCGCTACGGCAAGGCCGAGGAGATTCTTCTCGAGGCACTCCAGCAACAGCGACCGCCAGGCCGGTTCTCACCCGACTCTCGCCTCGCCGAGATGAGCGACCCGTCTGAAGAGACGGGAGATCCGCGCCTTTTCGCGTTCCTGGCACTCACGTATCGAGCCATGGGAAGGCTCGATGAGTCCCGGCAGCAGATCGAGCTGTACCGCCGGGTTCTCCCCGCCAGTCCCTGGGGCGACTACGAGGCCGGGCGGGTCATGATCGAGTTGGCCGAGCCCGAGGCCGCGATCGATGAATTCACCCGGTCGATTCAAAAAGACCCTGCCTACCAGTACGCCTACTACATGAGAGCGCAGGCGCTGAGGTCCGTGGGTCGAGCGCAAGAGGCCCTGGCCGACCTGGAGCAATTCGTTCAGCTCATGGGGCCCTTTCGGGCGAATGTGCCGAGTGTCCAGGAGGCCCGTCGCGCCATCGAAGAGATCAGGAGCTCACTCGGCCTCGCGTAGCTCCAGCTGGAGCGTGGTTGGCTAATACGCCCACTGAAGCCTGTAGGTGAAGTAGCGGGCAAAGATCCCTTCGGCGAAGAGACGGGCGCGGCGCCACTGAACGCCGTTTTCGAGCTCGCCGATCTCAGTCTCGAATCCGGAGTTGCTGAAGGCCGCGGAATCGTTCTGCGCCGATCCCACTCGGTCGATGAGGGAAGCCAGCCGGTATACCCTAACGCGTCGCCTTGTTTCGCCGGGACGTGGGCGACCCGGGCTCTGCGGCGATCCGGGCTCGGCGGCGGGGGTACCTCGCCGGCCAGTGAGAACTGCACCTTTGGACCTTCAATTCAGTGAGGCAACATGGAACAACTGACCGCAGACGAAGCCTACGAGCGACTCAAGCAGGGGAACCAGCGCTTCCTGAGCGACACGGTCGAGGGAGCCGGTCGCGACGAATCTCGTCGCAAGATGCTTGCCAAGAGCCAACAGCCCTTCGCTATCATTCTTTGCTGTGCCGATAGCCGCGTGGTGCCCGAGATCACATTCGACACTGGGCTCGGTGAGCTGTTCGTGGTCCGCGTCGCCGGCAACGTCGCCAACACGTCCACCATCGCCAGCATCGAGTACGCCGTGGCGAATCTGGGCACGAAGCTCGTGGCTGTGATGGCGCATGGGAACTGTGGTGCCGTCGCCGCCGCCCTCGCGGGTGGCGCCCCGAGCAAGAACCTGGAGTACCTGCTCAATTACATCCAGCCGGCAGTTGCGAGCTCGGACGATCCCGATGTCGATGCCGTCGCCCGGCTCAACGCCAAGCTCAACGCGGAGCGACTGATCGCGGAATCAGAGATCATCCGCGAGGCCAGCCAGAACGACGGCGTCAAGATCGTCACCGCGTTCTATTACCCGGGAACGGGGGAAATCGAGTTGGTTTGAGGGCGCGGCGCGACGGCGTCGGCAGACCTCGGGCTTAGACGCACGTTACGGGATCGAAACGATGTACATCAAGAAACGCATCGGTGTATTCGAGATTGTCGTCGCCAACGGCAAGGTCCTTCTTCTCCTTCTGATCACGGTCAGCGCGACGACCGCCCTGTATCTCGAGGTGCTCCGCCCCTATGTAAACTCCTCGACGGCCGTGGTCGGCGCTCTCGGTACCGCCATCTCGTTCTTTGTCGCCTTCTTCACGGCGCAGGCGTACGACCGCTGGTGGGAGGCGCGCAAGATCTGGGGCACCTTCGTGAACGACTCGCGCTCCTTCGGCCGCATGGTGGTGACGCTGTTCGAGAGGCCGGACGATCCGACGGAAGTCGCGGCGATTCAGGATCGGCTGGTGCGCCGACACATCGCCTACTTGTATGCGGTGAAAGAACACCTGCGGCGTGAGCGCACCCAGGAGTACCTCGCTCATCTGAGCGAGAACGACGCCAATCGAATCGGCGGAATCACGCACGCGGCAAATGCGCTTCTGCAACTGCAGGGCGATGACATCGACGCGGCGGAGCGCAAAGGCTACATCGACGTCATCCGGATGGCCCAACTCAACGACATGTTGAGTCGTTTCAGCACGTCGATGGGTATGGCCGAGCGCATCAAGACGACCGTGTTCCCGGCCTACTACGGGTCGATGATCCGGGTCGCCATCTGGGTCCTGGTAGTGGTGTTCCCCATCGCGCTCAGCGACGACATCGGCTACCGGGCCATTCCCTACTCGTTTCTGCTGGGGGCGATCTTCCTGCTTGTATTTCTGGCCGGGCAGGCGCTATTGGATCCCTTCGAGGGATTGCCGAGCGACACCCCGATGTCGAGCATCGTCCGTACCATCGAGATCAACCTGCTCGAGCAGATTGGAGCAGCGGACATTCCGCCGCCCGTCGAACCGGTGGACGGCAGCTACCTGCTGTAGCGTCACGAGACCCTGGGTCGTGCCCGAGACCTTCAGTTCAATGCCCTGCGTCGTCCACATCCCGCAGGAACCGGATCAGGCCCTCGAAGAAGGTCTCCTGGTCGTCGTACATGGCCATGTGGCTGCCGTTCGGGCAGTAGAGGTAGCGGCCATTCGGGAAGGCGCTCGCCATCCATTCCATGTGGGTGGGATCCATCGTGTCGTGCTCGGCCCCGATGACCAGCGTTGGAACATTGATCTCGGATAGCTCGGCCGT
>JAUWTE010000030.1 GCA_030609765.1 Acidobacteriota bacterium | reverse complement strand
CCACACGATTCTGGCCTCGCAGTTCGTCTACAGGGGAGCCGACGGCCGCTTGCCCGACTACGAGCGCCTCTGGCTCGGTGGTGCCGAGACGTTGCGCGGCTACTCCACTGCGGAATTCATCGGCGACAACCTGGCCACCGGCTCGATAGAGTTCCGCTGGCCTCTCAGGCCCCCGGTTCAGGTGGGCCAATTCGGCCTCGACCTTTTCGTTGATACCGGCACGGTCTATGACCACGGTCAATCGCTGAGGGATGCCACGTTCTACACTGGCGTAGGTGGCGGTGTTTTCTTTTTCGCCCTGGGGTTCGGCCTTAAAGTTGATGTTGGCTATGGGCTGGAGGGGGAGGAAGTCGGAGGTGGCTGGCACTTCCATTTCAGCACCAAGTTCAGGTACTGAGGCCGGCTCCGCGCATAATGGCAACAGGCTGAGGGACATTGAAGGTCACGATCGTCTCCCCGTACCACGGCGGTAGCCACCAGGCCTGGGCAACCTGCTATGGGGAGGCCAGCGAGCACGAGATCGAGATCCTCGATCTACCGGCGCGATTCTGGAAGTGGCGCATGCACGGTGGCGCTGTGACCCTGGCGCGGCGTTTCATGGAGCACGCGGGCTCCGACGATGCCACGCCGACGGACCTCATTCTAGCCACTGACATGCTCGACCTGGCGACGTTCCTCGCTCTCACACGGCCCTCAACCTCAGCTATTCCCAGCGTGCTCTACATGCACGAGAACCAGCTCACCTACCCTCTGCCGGAAGACCCCACGACCGGAGCCATGCGCAGGCAGCAGGGCGAGCGCGACCAGCACTACGCCTTCATCAACTTCACCTCGATGCTGGCGGCGAATCGGGTGCTGTTCAACTCGCACTACCATCTCGACGCCTGGTTCGACGCACTTCCCGCTTTCCTCAAGCACTTCCCCGAATACAACGAGCTGGGGGCTATCGAAGACCTTCGGGCCAAGAGTGAGGTGCTTCCGGTCGGCATCGACACGGCGGCGCTCGATCGCGCGTTTCTGCCCGCTGGTGCCGGGGAATCCAGCACGGCGACCGGGAACAAGGGCGCCGGGGGATCCGGCACGGTTACCGGCGACTCCTCACCCCTGGTGCTGTGGAATCAACGCTGGGAGTACGACAAGAATCCGAGCGCTTTCTTCGAGGCTCTGTTCGCGGCCGCAGACGAGGGCATCCCCTTTCGCGTGGCCCTCTGCGGTGAGCGATTCAGCCAGCGCCCGCGGGAGTTCGAGATTGCCATCGAACGGCTCGCGGGTCGCATTGAGCACGTCGGCTTCGCCGAACCGAGCCACTATGCGCGGCTTCTATGGGAGGCCACGGTGACGATCTCCACAGCGCACCACGAGTTCTTCGGCATCAGCATTCTCGAGGCAATTCACTGCGGGACCTTTCCCGTGCTCCCCGATCGCCTCAGCTATCCGGAGTTGCTGCCGCAGAAGGCTTGGAAGCGCTGCCTGTACTCCGACCGTGCCGGGCTTCTCGAACGACTTCGCTGGGCCCTCCTGAATGCGAACGAGGCTACCGAGTTCGCGGCAGAGGAGCTGGCTCCGCACGTGGCCGGCTACGCATGGCACAACCTCGCCCCGACCTACGATCGGGCGCTGAACGCGGTGGCCGCGTCCCGCGAGTAGCCCCGGGCGCGCCGAAGCGTCAGGTGCGCCGAAGCGTCAGGTGCGCAGGTAGGAAGCGCCGTTGGCGTCGATGATGCAGCCGGTAAGGTAATCGATGCCGCTCGAGGCGAGAAACACCACCGCGCGGGCAATCTCGTCAGGGCGCGCGACTCGATTCATGGGGCTCTGGCCGCGAATCGAATCACCGTCGGGACCTGCCAGATGCTCTGTCGTCATGTCCGTCTCTACCCAGCCCGGCGCCACCACGCCCACGAACACGTTGTGTGGTGCCAGCGCCTGCGCCAGGGACTGGCTCATCGAGTTCAGGCCTGCCTTGCTGGCGCCATAGGCCGGAGCCGAGGGCTCGCCGCGGAAGGCGCCGCGTGAAGAAACGTTGACGATGCGCCCACCGCCGTTGCCGATCATGTGCCGGGCGACCGAATAGCACAGGTTGGCCGGCCCGATGAGGTTCGTCTTGTTCGTGCGATCCCAAGCGGTCTGCCATTCGGAGAAGTCGATCTCGGAGATCACGTGTTCTTCGTAGATCCCGGCGTTGTTGACCAACACGTGGATCTCGCCCATCTCGCTGACCACGGCATCGGAGAGAGCCCGGGTTGCGGCCGGGTCGGCGAGGTCAGCTTGGAACAGAGCATGAGGACCGCCGTCGAGACTCGAGAGCGTCTCTTCAGCGGCGGAACGATTGCGGCAGTAGTGAACTGCCACACGCGCGCCCTCCTGCGCGAACTGCACGGCAATGGCGCGGCCAATGCCACGTGAGGCCCCGGTAACCAGGACAACTTCTCCTTGAAACGACATTCCCTCTCACTCCAAACCGATCTCGAGGCCTCCGGTCATGCCGGCCACGATGTTGAACAGGAATCCGACAATGAGGCCGCCGATGAAGCCGATCATGCCGTAGAAGATGGGCATGATGATTACAGCCCCCATGCCGAGGAAGATGCCGAGCAATGGCGCTCCCTCGCCGAACGTCATGCCGAACAACGCGGCCATGCCAAGCACCAGACCGATGATCAAACCGATGAATGAATAGAGGCACCCCAGGAACTTGGCGAGCGATACTGGGCCGACTCTCGTGATGTGCTTGATTTCCATCTAACCCTCCTGGTTTATCCAACGCCACGGGCGCACCAACAGATCACAGGGGAAAACAGACCGCTAGGTGCACTACGAGGCGAGTGGCGGAGTCTCCAACTTCCCTGCCGCGAGAACATGCCACAGTGGGCGGTCCCGCTCCAGGGGGGAGGCTAACTACGGGTCCCCTTGCGGCTGTAGACGACAGACAGGAGCAGCACGCCGGCGACGACGAGGGCCATGTGGCTCATCATGGACCAGTAGACGGCGTACACCCAGAGCCCGATGCCGCCGAGATTCCGGGCGATCGCCAAAGTGACTGTCGCCATCGTGCCGGCCCCTATCTTGAGCATGCCCAGTGCCTCTTTTGCCAGCAGGCTCAACGTGCTTCCGGCCAAACCCACCAGCACGGTCTGTTCACAATTCCCCGCGCAACCGGTCTCGGCGGCGGTAGCTACGGCAGAGTGTGCGCCGATCATCGCAAGACCCAGCATGAAGATGCTAACCAGGCAAGCGACGATGACCAGGTTGGGGGCTAGCAAGGGTGGAGATGCGAGTCTCATAACACTGAGATAGAAGAGCAAGCGGCGTGCCAATTTCTCCGGCAATCTCGAATCCTCTGGACCCCTTTGCTGGCGCGGGATCGAGCCATCCCGTCCTGTAGCGCCGCTGCGCCGCGGCTGTCTCATTTCGGGGACGAACGTCCCAAGATCGGACAGGTCGGCACAAGTTGAGGTAGACGCGAGGAACGAAATGGGAGGGCGTGGATTGACGATAACTGTGTATTTCTTGACGACTCAGCGCCCTACGCTGTTATTGCAGCATGTCACTTGACGTTTATTGCTTCCTGCTTGACGATTCCCGAAAATCACCCTAAAATCAGGCAAAATACCTTGACGCTATGACCGACAAGCCAGCCATAGAAGAAACCATTGACCGGATGCTCTCGGAGTGGGGGAGCATCGCCAATCGCCATGTGGCCGAGGCCGCCGGCGCATCCCGGCAGGCAGTCCACGCCCACCTCAAGCGCAAGGTCGAGGCTGGAGAGTTGATCTCCGAAGGATCGGGCCGCAACGTCCGCTACCGGCGTGCCCAGCACCCACACCACTTCATCTATGAGCGTGAAGGGTTGGAGGAACACGAGGTGTGGAACGAGGTGCGATCCGATGTGCCGGAGATCGGGAAACTACCCGAGGCCACCGAGAGAGTCCTGCACTCGGCGTTCACGGAGTTGGTGAACAATGCCATCGAGCATTCCTCTGCGCGGATGGTGAAGGTGAGGTGCCAGCGCATCAACTCGCGAATCGCATTCGAGATCATCGACGATGGCGTGGGTATCTTCGATCATCTGGTGACCGAGTTGGAGATTCCCACGCGGTTATTCGCACTGCAGGAACTGTCGAAGGGTCGCATCACGACATTGCCGGAGGCTCATGCAGGCGGCGGCCTTTATTTCGTCTCGAAAATCGCCGACTACTTTGAAATCGAGAGCGGCGGAATTCGTTGGATGGTCGACAACGATCTCCCCGACATGGCAATGGGCTCGAGCTCGTTGGAGGCCGGCACTCGCGCCTGGTTCGAATCCGAGATCCAGCCGCAGGCTGACGTCGATGAGGTATTCAGCGAGTCCAATGAAGCGCTCGAACAATCCAGCAGGCGACTCGTCGTCAAGCTCTTCGCCATCGGCGTGCGGTTCATGTCACGCTCCGAGGCCCGCCGGCTACTGCACGGGCTGGAGCAATACCGAGAGATCATCCTCGATTTCAAAGATGTCGAGGCGGTGGGCCTGGGGTTCGTCGACGAGGTATTCCGCGTGTGGCCATCCGTCCACCCAGACACTCGAATCCGTGCGATCCACATGGAGCCTGCCGTGAGGTTCATGGTGGAGCGGATCAGCAGACAGACCGGCCAGAACCATTAGCTTGCTGTTCGAAATCGGGACACCTGCTTCCCACCGGCGGACATCCGCCACCCCAGGAGAGCCCGTCATGCAGGCAACAGGTACCGCAAAACCTTCTCCTGACAGGGCTTTGCGCCCTCCTGAATGGATCTGTATGCTGGCACGGCTCTTGCTACCCTACGGTTCCCACAAGACAAGTGTGCCCGAAAGATCTACCTCCGCCTGGGACCAAGGACCCACGAACGGCCCAGATTGCCAGATTGAAGGACGCATTCATGGAAAGCTTTCTGCAGGACATCAAGTACGGCGTTCGCATGCTGGCCTCACGCCCGGGCTTCACGGCTGTGGCTGTACTGTCGTTGGCGCTAGGAATTGGGGCGAACACGACGATATTCAGCATCATCAACGCCGTCCTCCTGGCCCCCCTTCCCGCTGTCGAAGACACCTCGAGCCTCGCCATGGTCTTCACGACCGATTCGGGCCAGGAAGGCGTTGGTGGCCTGGGCCGCCTCATGCAAATGTCCTATCCCAACTACAAGGACGTTCGCGACCAGAACGATGTGTTCGAGGAGCTCGCAACGTTCACTTTCGGCGGCGGCACGCTACTGGCGAAGGAAGGCGACCCGCAGAACGTGGCGGGCTTCATGGTGAGCGGCAACTACTTCGATGCACTGGGTGTGAAGGCCGTCATGGGGCGCACCTTCCTGCCCGAAGAGGATGAAACGCCGGGCACGCATCTGGTGATGGTCATCAGCAATGGCCTCTGGGAGCGCCAGTTCGGCTCCGATCCCAGCGTGATTGGCAGCACGCTCAATCTCAATGGAATTCCCTTTACAGTCATCGGCGTCGCCCCCGAGGGATTCCAGGGAACGTTTCAAGGCATGGGGGCCGATCTCGTTTGGACCCCGATGATGACCTACCAGCAGATCCTGCCCGTCGCTTTCCGCGACTGGCCCGAGAGCCGGCGTGCTCTTCTGATGAGCATCTTCGGGCGACTGCGGCCGGGCGTCACGGTGGAGCAGGCGGACGCGGCCATTAGTACGATCGCGGCGCGGCTGGAGTCCGAGTATCCGGAGGTGAACACCAACCGCGGCGCGACGGTCACGGAGTTCACCCCGCTGTTCAACCCCCAACAGGCACAGCAGCTCGAGCTCATGGCGCTGTTCTTCATGGGTATCGTCACGCTGGTCTTGCTGATCGCCTGTGTGAATGTGGCCAACTTACTGATGGCAAGGGCCGCGACGCGCGAAAAGGAGATTGGCCTCCGCCTCGCCCTCGGAGCCGGTCGTCTCCGCTTGGTGCGTCAGTTGCTCACTGAAAGCACTCTGCTAGCCATCATGGGCGGAGCTTTTGGCCTGCTGTTCGCCTTCTGGGGAAGAGATCTGATCTGGAGCTTCCGGCCGCCGGGCTTCGGCGACAATGGCCTTACCCTGGACCTCGACGGCACCGTATTGCTCTTTACCGCCACCATCGCTCTCGCCACCGGGCTGATCTTCGGGCTCGTTCCGGCCCTTCAAACCACGAAGCCCAACCTCACCCAGACCTTGCATGAGGGCGGCCGAGGTGGCGGCTCCGGCAGGCGCCAGCACCTCTTGCGCAGCAGCCTGATCGTCATCGAAATTGCCCTTTCACTCGTGGCACTGATTGGCGCGGGGCTGTTCATCCGCAGCATGCAGGCCGCACAGGAGATCGATACGGGGTTCGAGATGGAGAGGCTCGCGTCCATCGGGCTGAATCCCGGCGGCATCGGCTACGACATGGGACAGGCCGACAATTTCTTCAATGAGGCTCTGGAACGCGTGCGCGGCGTGGGCGGTGTCGAGGCAGCAACGCTGGCAACCAACCCGCCCCTCGGCGGGGGTCTGTTGCGCACGCTCATTCCCGAGGGTTGGGACGACAGCGAGGGCATCCTTACCTCGAATATCGCCATCTCCCCGGGATACTTCGAAACCATGGATTTCCAAATCCTGCGCGGTCGCGATTTCACCGAGTTCGACACGGAGGATACGCCGGCGGTGGCGATCATCAACGAGGCCACCCAGCGCCGCTTCTGGCCCGACGAGGATCCCATCGGTCGCAGGTATCACTTCATCACCGAGGAGTTCCAGATCGAGGTCATCGGGGTCGTCAGCGACACGGTGTTTCAGATCGGCCAGGATCCGCAACCGGTGGCCTTTGTTCCTTTCCAGCAGCGCTTTCAGCTCAATTCCGTGATGATCGTGCGTACTGAGGGCGATCCTGAGGCTGCGCTCGGCAACATCCAGGACGTCATTCGAGCGATCGACCGCAACATGCCGATCAACAACGTCAACACCATCGGGCAGACCCTCGACAACATCCTGCAGGCACCGCGCATGGGCGCTGCCTTGCTCGGCATTTTCGGCATTCTGGCACTCGTTTTGGCCATGGTCGGCATCTACGGAGTGACCTCGTACGCGGTCAGCCAGCGCACGCGTGAAATCGGCATTCGGATGGCGCTCGGCGCGCGCGAAGGAACCGTCCTGGGTCTGGTGCTCAAGCGAGGGATGGTCCTCGTTGCGATCGGCATCGCTGTTGGAGTAGTTGTCTCCCTGTTCGCGATGCGTGTAGCGGAGACAATGCTGTTCGGAATCAGCACCTCGGATCCGGTGACCTTCGCGGCGGTATCGCTGTTACTGCTTCTCGTAGCCTTGGTGGCCAATCTGTTGCCCGCGCGCCGTGTCATGCGCGTCGACCCGGTGAACGCGCTGCGGTCGGAGTGATGGGAGCGTAGCGGCTCGACACACGCCTTCCGGCAGGTCAACATTCCCTGGAGCGGTGAAACCTGCCGGCCGCCAGGCCTGCTGAATATCACGCCGGGAAGCCGCCAGGGAGAGGACCGCGGCAAGATCATGAGCACTGAGGGGATCCAAACTGTCACTTTCGATGCCACAGGCACGCTAATCGGGCTTCGTCGTCCGGTCGGCGCCTCCTATGGCGAGGCCGCCAGGCGGCACGGTCTGGATGTGGCGGACGATGAGCTCGAGGACGTCTTCTACGACGAGTTCGTCAAGATGCCGCCGCTGGCCTTCCCTCCCCTGCCCCTCACCGAGCTTCGCGGAATCGAGCGTCTGTGGTGGAGCCGCCTGATGAAGGAGGTTCTGCTCGGCGCGATGCCCGGAGGACAAACGGAGGAGGGTCGCGCTCGCCTGGAGGAGGTTTTCGAAGCCATCTTCAGTGATCTGTTCGCCGAGTTCACAGGCACGAAGGGTTGGGCCGCCTACCCCGAAGCCCGAGAGGTTGTCGGGAAGCTGAAGGCAGCCGGCTTTGCCGTCGCCGTGATCTCGAATTTCGACTCGCGGCTGGATGACGTTCTTCTCGCACTCGACCTCCTTCCACTTTTCGATCTCGTCATTCACTCGAGCGGGGCTGGCGCGGTGAAGCCGCATCCCGAAATTTTCCATGCCGCGCTCGCCTCCCTTCACACTGAGCCCGCGCACGCCCTGCACGTGGGCGATAGCTACGGGGCCGACTGGGTAGGTGCCAGGGAGGTCGGTATGCAGGCACTCCTGCTCGGCCGCCGGGGCCACGAGAAGGCCGTTGAAGACCGTGGGTTTCCGCACGGCGAAGGGCCTGCCGCCGGCGCTGTTGAGCCGATTCCACTCGCCGACCTGACGGGCGTGCTCAGTTACCTGGGTCTCAGTTAAACTGCTGCCGCCAACCTCGGCTGCCCGGCCCTCCGATAGACTGTCGCCGTGGGCAAGACAGCCTGGTCCTTCGATTTTCTTGGTCCGTCAATCATCCAGTCTGATACTGAATCCATCCCGGTATTGAATCCATGAATCGATCCAACCTCTTACGCATCATCATTGGAGTTGCGGCGCTGGTGGCGCTGATCTTCGTCGGCCGCCAGCTCGGGGCTTACGTGCCGCGCTTCGCCACCTGGGTCGAGGGACTCGGATTCTGGGGCCCGCTGGTATTCATGGCCGGCTACGCGATCGCCACGGTGGCCTTCGTGCCCGGCTCGTTGCTGACCCTCGGCGCCGGAGCCATCTTCGGGCTAGCGAAAGGCGTCGTGTACGTCTTTGTCGCGGCCTCAATCGGAGCGACTCTGGCATTTCTGGTGTCGCGCTATGTGGCACGGTCGGCTATCGAGCAGCGCCTCGCGGGCAATGAGAAGTTTGCCGCCATCGACAGCGCCGTGGGTGAGCAGGGCCTGAAAATCGTGATGCTGCTACGCCTATCGCCGGTATTCCCTTTCAACTTGCTGAACTATGGCCTTGGCCTCACCAAGGTCAGCCTGCGCGACTACGTTTTGGCCCACATCGGCATGCTGCCCGGGACGCTCCTGTACGTCTACTACGGCAAGCTCGCAGGCGATGTCGCCGCACTGGCCAGCGGGGCTGAAACGGAACGTGGGGCCGAATACTGGATCGTCCTGGGCCTCGGGCTCGTCGCCACCGTTGTGGTGACAACGATCGTCACTCGTATCGCGCGCCGAGCCCTGAAGGAGTCGGCAGATCTTTAGACCCTCCGGCTCGACCCTTCCGCGTGCCGCGAGCACCCCCGTGCGCACCACCGCACGTCCCCACGCTTCCCCGCGCCTCCCCGCTCAACATCCCATGTTGAGGCACCAGGCCAAGATCGCTAGAGTGGCCGGATGATTTCGGATCCTGTCGCCATTCTCGTGGTCCTTGCTGCCATCGTCTATGTCGCGTTGCGGCTCGAACGGCGCTTCGTTCTCTTTCGCTCCCTTGGCGGCGCCCTGGTTGCGATCCTGCTGGCGATGGTGCTGTCGAACTCGGGCATCCTGCCAGGGAACTCTCCCACCTATGAATTCCTGGTCACCTGGGGCGTCAGCCTCGCGGTGGCTTTCATTCTTCTCAGCGTCGACCTGCGCTCGATTGTCCAGGCGGGACCGAAGATGCTGGCAGCGTTCGGAATCGGCGCGGCCGGCACGGCCGTGGGAGCAACCACGGCAGGCCTTCTCTTGCACGGGCTGGTGGGACCCGAGACCTGGAAGCTCACCGGGCAGTTCACCGGTACCTATACGGGTGGCGGCGCCAACTTCGCTGCACTGGGACAGGCATTCGAAACCAGCTCCGACGTGTTCAGCGCGGGTGTTGCGGCCGACGTGGCGGTGACCGCCATCTGGATGGCGACGTGCCTCGCCGTCCCCGTGCTCTTGGGCCACGCTCGGAAAGGCGCCGATGATGATCACCCGGCTCTCGACAAATCCGACGGCGAGCGCCCCGAAACCCTCGAGCATCAGCTCCACAGCAGCGTGCGGCCCTTGCCGATCTCCGATGTTGCGGCGCTGGTGACCATCGCAGTGGGGTCGGTGTGGGTCTCCCAGCAACTCGGCAACCGATTGCCGATGCTGCCGGAGGTGCTCTGGCTGACCACGATCGTGCTGCTGCTCGCGCAAGTGCCGGCGGTGAAGAAGATGGTTGGCGGAGCGGTTATGGGCAACTACCTGCTCCTGCTGTTCCTCGCCAGCAATGGCGCCCAGTCGGTAATCGCCAACATCTACCGTGTCGGCCCGGCGGTCTTCTATTTCGCCGTCGGGACCGTGGCGGTCCACGGCCTCTTCATTTTTGGAATTGGCCGACTGGTCGGCATCGACCTCGGGACCCTCGCTGTGGCTTCGCAGGCCAATGTAGGCGGACCCGCTTCCGCGTTGGCGATGGCCAGCGCCCGCGGCTACGGCGACCGGGTGCTCCCCGGCGTGGCTGTGGGCTTGCTCGGATACGCGGTCGGCAACTACTCGGGCTTCGTGGTTGCCTCCTTCGTGCGCGGCCTGCTGCTTGGCTAGTAGGCCGTAGTGGAAGTGTGGCGGGTCTGATTACACCACGGCCTGCTAGTGTCCCACGTGCACCAAGACCGTGCGGCTGCGCGCCCGGCGGCGGTGTTCCCACAGGAAGATCCCCTGCCAGGTCCCCAGGGCCAGCTCGCCGTTCATGATTGGAATGCTCAGCGAGGTGGAGGTGAGCGCCGCCTTGATGTGGGACGGCATGTCGTCCGGACCCTCCATCGTGTGGGTGAAGTGAGGGTCGTCTTCCGGCACGTGCCGGTTAAGCCAATCCTCCAGGTCGTGCCGGGCCGACGGGTCGGCGTTCTCCTGGATCGTCAGGCTGGCCGAGGTGTGCTTCATGAAGACCGTGCATAGGCCCTCCTCCACACCGCTTGCCCGGACGACCGCACCGATCTGACGAGTAATTTCGTGCAATCCCTGACCAGACACAGAAATCGACAGGCTCTCGATCATCGCGCCCATTCTCCTTTGAGAGGTCTCTGAATGGCGGCTCCAACCACAGCCGGAGGAGCACGATAATACCTCGCCGCCTCTCTCTTCAGGTTATCGCGGGCGGGCTGCTGAAACCCACTCACCCGCCAGGTTGTTGAGAATCGACCCCTTCCTTCGCTAAGCTCTCTACTCTCAGGAATTCCAGGAAGACGAGGGAACGAGAAGCGGTCGGTAAAATCGATGACTTTGGAACAAGCTAATTACATGACCAGCGGCCTCCGCATGCTGGTCTCTGAAGACGGCCTGGCACGGCACAATCTGTCGAGTGAGTGGACCCGCGGCACCTATGTGTCGCAGTTCGAGAGCCCGGTCCACGGTCGCATGGTGATCGTCAACCTGGACGACGATGGGGCCTACGGCTTCCATCTCGGGGAGATCGAATTGTTTCCTGATAGCCAGAGCAGAACGGCTGATGCGCCGGGCGAGATTGAACCGTCGAACGACAGCGCGGACTCGTTGGCAGGTACGGGCGCACCGGGAGACTAGCCTCGATCGAGGCGAGGGATCACACTGAATCCAGTTGCTAGAGAAAGGCCCCGGCAGTCGGAGTCAGCCGCCGGGGCCTTTTCCTTTCTCTATTCAGCGCCAGCGATCAGGCAGAGAAGCCTGCCTCTTCCCCGCGCCCCCGTCTCTAGTAACCAGCTGCGGGCACATAGCTCAGGTCGGGCCGTAGCCGCGCCATCCAGCTTTCCACGTTCCAGACGGCATCTGAGATCGTGCTCATGATGGCATCGGCATCGAGACGTCCGTAGGTGTGCTCCAGAACGGCTGGAAACGAGGTGTCCGGCTCCTGCATCGAGGCCCAGCTGTCGTGATAGACGACCAACGTGTAGACAGGGCCGGGGCCGCCGTTGACCAGCGTCGACCATGAGTAGTGGGCGGGCCATTCTGCCTTCACCAGCGCCTTGTTGATCTTGGCGATGGCATTGGTGAAGTTCCGCACCTGGTCGTACTTCAAGTTGTAGTGGAAAATCTGCGCCATGCGGAAGTCGAAGTCGTCGCCCGGCGGCTTACTGAAATCGGGCAGGCTTTCCGTGATGACGTTTTCGTAGGACTCGACGTAGTCCCAAACCGTCTGCCGGAAGTTCGCGGTGACGACCTCGCGGAACTCGGCGTCATAAGCGTCGAAGTCGCTCCAGTGATGGCCGCTGGAAACGAAGCCATACTGGCCCGATTTCTCGCCGGTCTCGATGGTGAACGCCATCCAGGTCCAGGGGTCGCCCTGCTGCTGGCGCCACTGGAAGTGCTCTTTGACGGCGTCCTCGAACTGCTGCTCCATGCCCGCCTTCACCTTGAAGGTGTAGATGCGGCCAACGGTCCCCGGACCCTCTTGGGCCCCGGCAATGCCTACGATGAGCAGGCACACCATGCTTAGCATGGTAAGTCGAAGCTTCATTGAAACACCCTCCCTTTGGGTGATATTTGGTATGCCTGGACTTTTACATGCATGAGTCTCGCCGGCACAAGGACTTTAAACTCAGACCTTCGTGCGACCATTTTTCTCGCGAATATCGAAAGATCTGCGTGGGGGGTACGATGCAGGAATGATCCACAGACCTCTCGGCCAGCTCCATCTCCGACTCAAGCTTCGGCACCTGTTGCTTCCGCTTGCGCTCGCAGCGGCTCTCTCCGCGGCTCCAGCAGCTCCGGCAGTGCCCGCAGCTCCGGCAGCGCCCGCGTTGCCCGCGTCGCCCGCACTGTCCGCTGGCGGCGCTTATCAGGGAAGCCAGGCCGGCGGCCAGCAGCCGATGCTCTCCGAGGAGGCCGAGGCGGCGCTTTGGCTCATGTACGCGGGCGACCTGGAAGCCGCCGAGGTCGCGTTCGACGCGGCCGCCACCGCAGCCCCCGAGGATCCGTCCGGCCACTATGGCCTGGCCCTGATCTGGTGGTGGCGCGCTCTCGTCACCGACGGCGGTGGCAACACGGTATCGACCTGTGAGCAGCACTTGGAGGAAACCCTGCGGACGGCCGAGGCGCTGCAGGATCAGCCGGTTCGCACCGAGTTCTTCCGAGGCCGGGCCTACGGCACACGAGCCTTGCTACGAGCGGTGGAGCGGCGCTGGTTTGCGACCTCCCAGGACACGCGCAGAATGCACTCCGCGCTCTCTCGTGTTTTGGAATTGCAGCCCGATCTGACCGATGCCCTGTCCGGCCTCGGGATGTACGACATCGCCGGCGATCAGGTTGCGGTGCCGGTCAAGATTCTCAGCACCCTGCTCTTCATGCCAGCATCCGATCTCGAACGCGGGATCGAGCGCCTGCAGACCAGTGCCTACGGCGCCGGCCCCTTCGCCCCCGAGGCCAAGCTCTATCTGGCGGCGGCACGATACGCGGCGCTCAACGACCCCAACAGTGGCCTGCGCACGCTTGCCGAGCTCGAACAACAGTTCCCCGACAACCCCTATCTGGCCGCGATGGTGGCGTACGTCTACTTCGAGGCTTTCGGGGATATGGCCAGGGGCGAGGCGGAGCTGACGCGGGCGCTGCTGTTTGCAGAGCCCGGGCAAGATCTGGTGATCTGGCCGGCGACACTGCAGCGGGCCGGCGCCCGCTATCTGGCGGGCCTGATTCCGGAGGCGTTGGAAGACGTCAGGTCGCTCGATACCGAGCCGCCCGAGCTTTTCGTCTACCTGCGGGCCTGGGCACTGATTCTCGAGGCCCGCATCCTTTTCCAAATCGGCGAGGACGATTCGGCGCAGGCTGTGATCGAGCGGCTGTTGGCCGAGGAGGAGTGGTCCAGATTCCACAACCTCGCTAGCTCAGAGCTGTCTCGTCCGCATGGGGACGATGAGATCGTCATATATCTGTCCAATTTGCCGGGGAGGCGACTGCTCGCTGCAGCCCAGCTCGACGGTGGTCGACT
>JAUWTE010000037.1 GCA_030609765.1 Acidobacteriota bacterium | reverse complement strand
CGGCGTTCTGATCGCCGCCCTCCAGAACACGCTCGAGAGCGATCACCGCCTCCTCGGCGCGACCGATCTTCCGAAGCACCTTGCCGAGCATCAAATAAACCAGCTCGTAGGTCGGGTCTGCGGGGTTGCGTGCCAGTACCACCGCCTCCTGCAGGGAGGTGAGTGCCAGGTCGTACTCTTCCGTCTCGTAGTAGAGCTTGCCGATGTTGTAGCGAACGCGCATCCGCGATACCGGTGGATACGCCGGGTCCGCCAAGGCGATCTCGAACTCGTTGAGTGCCTTCTGTGTATCTCCCCGCTCTGCATGCAGCAAGCCCAGAAAGTTATGCGCGTCGGTCAGGTCGGGATTATGGAGGAGGGAGCGCACATATGACTCTTCCGCCTCACCGAATTGCTGGTTCAGAAAGTAGGCAAAACCCAGCCACATATGGGTGTCGCCGTTTTCGGGCATCAACGCTGTGGCCTGCTCCAGAGCGGCGATAGCCTCGCGCGGCTGGTTCTCCTGCAGATACAGAATCCCCAAACGCTGCAGCAGTATCGGGTCGTTCGACTGGGCAGGATCTTGCACCGCCTCCAGGCCTACTGCAGGCGTGGCTGCGACCGACCCACACCAAAGCGCAGCTACGACCAGAATGCTGACCACGAGATGGACCCTTTTCGTCAATGGCATGGCGCCCATCCTAGCATGAGAAAACGGCATATCGGTCGCTCCTGCACCAACGCCCAGGCCATCAGGTCGTCGATGGCGGAACGGGGATCCCTACCCTCGTAGAGTACCGCATGTACCTGTGCGGTGATCGGCATTTCTAACCCGGAGACCGTTGCACGCCAATTGCCGCCGGTGCCTAAGGTCTGCGGTTTTCCGCCAGTCATCAAAGGCATCATGACCGCCTCTCTCCGAAGCGATGTTCCTCTCCTCGTCGCAAACGCTGGATGTTGCCACGGTGTCGCCAAATCACCAGCAAGCTGCTCAACAGCGCGGCGAGCGTCACCTCTGTGGGCATCGCAAACCACCAGCTCGAAACGACGAGGGCAACCGCTGCGGCGAGTGAACCGGCTGACATCGTGCGCGTCAATGCGGCTACCGCAGCAAGCACGATCGCCGCGAAGACAGCACAGATCGGCGCCAGGATCGCGAAGGCACCGAACATGGTGGCCACGCCCTTGCCGCCCCTCCCGCGTAGCCAGGGTGAGTAGCAGTGCCCCGCCACAGCACCGAAGGCAGCACCCGCAGAAGCCGCGGGGCCGATCAGGGAAGCCAGGAGGACTGCAATCAATCCCTTCAATGCGTCGGCAAGAAGGACGGCCAGACCTGCTTTTCGCCCCAGGACACGACCGACGTTGGTGGCTCCGGTATTGCCGCTGCCGAAGCTGCGAACGTCTTCGCCCGTGCGCAGCTTCACCAGCACGTAGCCGAAGGGTACGCTGCCGAGGAGGAAACCGAGCAGGGCTCCGAGGATGAGCGCCGTGTCCTGACTCGAGAGTGACAAAAAGGGCATGCTTCGGATTCGACCTTTCGACTGCCGCCAGCTCAGTTTGCGGCTACCGGGCAGCCTGGCTTCCTTCGCGTCTCCGTTCTGACAGCTTGTGCTGCAACCATTCCAGCGCGCTCACGAGAGCCTGTTCGCGAATCGCGTTGCGGTCGCCGGTGAAACTGCATCGCCGCGTCTCACTCCCATCTGGCGAAGCCAAGGCAAGATAGACCGTCCCCACGGGATCGGCTTCAGTTCCGCCTCCAGGTCCGGCCCATCCCGTCACAGCCAGGCCATGCGTAGCACCTGAAATCCTCCTCACATCCAAAGCCAGTGCCGCAGTGGTTTCTCGAGACACCGTGCCATGCTCGTCGAGGATTTCATCATCGAGCCCGAGTATCGTCTGCTTGGCCGCGGCGCTATAGACCACCGCACTGCCCCATAGGTAGTCCGAGGAACCGGCAACAGTCGTCATCGCCGCAGCGATCAGGCCACCGGTGCAGCTCTCCGCCAGGGCCAAGCTCTCTTGCCTTTGCCGTAACAAATTACCGACTGTCGTGGCGATTCTATGACCGGCGCTCAGCGGCTCGAGGTCCCGCGGGCCACGACCACGACCGCCGGTTTCCTCGGTCTCTTGCATGGCTCGTCACCTTCCCGGTTCGTTACGGCCAGACGAGTATTGTCAGCCAAACCGCGGCCTGCGCGTAGATGGCGGCAATCACGTCATCGGCCATGATGCCGATACCGCCATGAAGATCTTCCGCCTGCCTGGCCGGGAAAGGTTTGATGATGTCGAATATTCGAAAATATAGAAAGGCAAGGAACAAGCCCCACCCCGTCTGCAACCCGGCGGCAGCGAGCCACATCGCCGCCAACTCGTCGACGACCACGAACGACGGATCGTCGTTGTCCAGGATCCGCGCCGTCAGCTCCGCCGACCAAGTCCCGAGAGCTGTGACAACCGCCCAGGCTGCCAACTGCACATAGATGCCCGCCGGCCACAGGAAGAAAATGAAAATGACCAGGCCCAGAAGGGTCCCCCAGGTACCCGGGGCCGGCCACAGGAACCCCGCTCCGAAACCGGTGGCGAGCCAGGTACTGGGCCGCTTGGCGAGCTCCTTCCTCACGGATAGATGCGTCCCAGCAGCCGTGGATACGGAATCGTCTCACGCAGGTGAGGCAAACCGCTGATCCACGCCACTACCCTCTCGAGGCCCATGCCAAAGCCTGAGTGCGGCACGGTGCCATATCGACGAATCTCGAGATACCACTTATAGGCGTCCTCGTTCAGACCGTGCTCGTGAATCCTCGACAGCAGGAGATCGTGATCGTGGATGCGCTGGCTACCTCCGATGATCTCTCCGTATCCCTCGGGCGCGAGCATGTCCACGGCGAGAGCAACTTCAGGACGCTCAGGATCGGGCTCCATGTAAAACGCCTTCACCACGGTTGGATACCTGTGCACCATCACGGGCCGGTCGAACTGTTCTGAGATCACGGTCTCGTCACCACCGCCGAAGTCGTCGCCCCACTCGAACTGCTCGCCGGCACCGGCAAGGATCTCCACCGCTTCATCGTACGAGATGCGGGGGAAGGGTTTTTGGACCCGTTGTAGCGACGTCGTGTCACGCTCGAGTACCTCCAGCTCGTCGGCGCATTCGACGAGAGCCGTTTGCACAACGTGCTCGATGGAGTCTTCGGCCAGATCCATGATGTCGTCGAGCATGGCGAAGGCAACCTCGGGCTCGAGCATCCAGAACTCCAGCAAGTGACGACGAGTCTTGGATTTTTCTGCTCGAAAGGTCGGACCGAAACAGTAGACCTTGCCCAGCGCCATGCAGGCCGGTTCCAAGTAGAGCTGACCGCTCTGTGTCAGGTAAGCGGTCTCACCAAAATAGTCTGTGGAGAACAGGGTCGATGTACCCTCGGCGGACGCTGGCGTGAGAATCGGGCTGTCGATGAGGGTGAAGCCGCGATCGTCGTAGTAGGACCGGCAAATTCGCGTGACCTTGGCACGGATCTTCATGGCAGCGATTTGGCGCGACGAGCGCAGCCACAGGTGCCGCTGGTCCATGAGAAATTCGATGCCGTGCTCCTTGGGAGTAATCGGATACTTCTCGGCGATGTGAATGGTCTCGAGGTCTTCGAGGCCGAGCTCGAACCCACCGGGTGCGCGCTCGTCCGCCTTCACCTCCCCCCGTACGATGAGCGAGGACTCCTGTGTCAGTTGCCCGACGGACTCCCACACACTCTCGCTAACGTCGTTCCTCGACACGATGGCCTGCACGACACCGGTACCATCCCGCACCTGCAGAAACGCGATCTTGCCGCTCGAACGCTGGTTGTAGAGCCAGCCACGAATACTCACGGTCTCACCCTCGTGGCCGGCCAAATCCTCGATATACACCACGTCTGACACTTGTAAAGCTCCTGATAGCGTAGGGATTTGAGTGGAGGCTCCTTGCGATCCTACCCCTCGTCGATCACTCCAACAAGTCGCTCGGGGCGCGGCGATCAAATGGGCTCAGAGCAGAAAGAAAATCATCCCATTCCAGCGCCACGGCCGCCTGCCGCGCATGTCGCCAAGTGGGGGCGACGTATCGCTCGTACCCTGCCCGTCCCGCGCGTGTGATCTGATACCCGAATGTGCCGAGCGCCTTCAGATGCCTCTGCAACGCAACGAGGCAGAAGGCCTGGCGTACCCCCGGGGGAAGCCCGCGGGGTATGTCAGGCACCACAGCGGCCCCACTGATCGGCAAATCCGCCGAGGCCATCTCGCTCCAGTAGTGCATCAGCGAGGCCTCCTGAACGTCATCCGGCACGCCACAGTAGTTGTCCCAGACAAGTGATGCGAGATCGTAAAGCTGCGGCCCCCACATGACGTCCTGAAAATCCAGTACCAGCAAGCCTTTCGGATCGACCATCAGGTTGCGTGCATGAAAATCTCGATGGCAGACAGCCATGGGTAAGTCACCGATTGCCGCCACCAATCGCTCATAGAGATGCTCTCGACCTCGAGTCCCATCGCTCACTCCCAGCCATCCTTGAAGAGCGTGCTCCTCCATGAAGTGCATCTCGAACATCAACCGCTCTGCGTTCAGAGCCCAATCTCCGTTCGGGGGCGCGACCTCGCAACCGTATCGTTGAATGGAGACAACGTCCTGCGCCGCTCGCACATAACAGTCGCGAAGCGCACCCGCATCAAGGCGCGCTTCGGCAAGAAGCTGGTCGCCTCCGTCCTGGACGAGCAGTGAGCGCGACCCCACGGCCAAGATCTCCGGTACGACCACCCCGGCCCGCCTCATCCAGTCCGCAGTACTCAGATAGCGCTTCACCTCGTGCCCATCAGCGGCGGAATAGACCACCAGCACGGCTGACGCCGGCATCGCCTCCTGACCACCCACCAGACGATAGAAGGATCGCGTCGAAGCATGCTCTTGAAGCTCAACCGCCGCCACGACGGGCCAGGGTAGCCGCAGATCTTTTACAGCTCCGCTCTCCTGCAACTGCGTCCACATCGAGCTCATTCTGCTGCCATCCAGACCTCATCTCGGAGAACGGTTCCGGGAGGTACGTGGGCATTCTCACATACAACAACACCACGCAGACTCGCTCCGGTTCCCACCGTCGCGCCGGCCAGAATAATTGAGCTCTCGAGGCTGGCGCCTTCGGCGATACGTGCCCGGGGCCCGGCGACAACACCCTCGAGGCTGGCACCATCGGCCACGCGCACACCCTCGGCCAGCATGTAGGGCGTTTCGAGTCCGGCGCGCCCATACCAGGCGAGCAGGCTCTTATATCCCCCGGCAGCAACGCGCTGGTAGTCACGGAAGGCGATCGGGTAGTCCTCGCGCCTCAACGATTCGATCTGAGCCTCGATGTAACGCGACACCGTGCCGATTTCGTTCCAGCGCCCGGGAAGCGTCAGCGCATGGAGAGGCAGGCCTTCGCCGAGCAGGTGTTGGTAGATGGTATCGACAATGCCACAAGGCCGACCTGGAGGAACCAATTCAAGAATATCTCGCTCGATCAGGTGGATGCCGGTGAAACAGGCGTGCTCGCCATCCTCTCCCATGCCACCCGAAAATCCCTGCACCCTGCCGTCGGCCGCCACGGGAATGGCTGGATAGTCGCGAGCTTCAGGACCTGAATAAAGGGCCATGGTCGCGAGTGCCCGGTTCTCACGATGGTGCTCGATCAGCGGGCCGAGCGACAGAGCGGCAGCGATGTCACCGTTGACCAAGAGCGTGGTCTGCCCCAGAGCCTCTATTGCAGCTCGCGGACCCCCAGCCGTCCCCAGCAGCGTCTCCTCGGGGCTGTAACGAATGCGCATGCCGAAGGCACGATCGCCGTAGTGACCGCGCAGAGAGTCAGCGCAATGATGGAGGTTGATGACCACATCCTCGAAGCCGCAGCGCCGCAACCAGTCGAGGTTATAGTCGAGCAATGGTCGATTGAGAAACGGCACAACCGCTTTGGCACGGTCGGTGGTCAGAGGTCTGAGGCGAGTAGCGCTTCCGGCCGCCAGAACCATCACACTGTCGATACCAGGGGGGCCGGCCATTACTCGTCGCTTGCACCTTCGAGCCAAGGCGCAGCTTCCGGACCATCGAAGAGCATGTTACCTCGATTGCCCCGGTCTCGATGGATCTCCAGGTAGCTGCGGACTTCGAACGAGCTCGGCTCGTAGCCCATCTCGCCCGCTAGACGCTCAATTTCCGCGGGCGCCCCTTCGAGCTCCACGAAACACCCGAGAGGCGTTTCATCCAGGGAGGCGATAACGTCGCCGATCATGTAGAGCGTGCGGTACTTCTGGTACCGAATGGCCACCTCATACCCGAGGCGCTCGAACACCGCCAGCATCGCCACCCCGTCCTCGACCGGGGTCTGCCATTCCTCTCTTGCCTTCACGGAGACATCAGCAGAGACAGGACCTTTGAGGGTCAGGAGGTATTCCTGCCCCCTTCGTCGTAGGCGCAGCACCTGTGCCGCCGCAACAAGCGCCCTATCCGCGGTGTCCAGGACCAGATCGTCTTCGAGCAGCCTCGGGCCGCACGGCTTGGCCCCGAGTTGCTCGAGTTGCTCACGCAACAATTCTGGCTCTCCGGGAAGCTTGACCTCGTACTCGACAGGCATGGCTATCTCATCACCGAGTGATCGACAGTCGGATCATAGCAGCGGTGCCAGAGCAGGGCCTACCGCGGCCACAGGCACATCTCATGCGCGTACAATGGCGCATCAGGAACGCAGGCTAAAACTCGAGGATCTCGGCGGACTTCAGCTCTGCAAGCTTGTCGACCTTGGAGCAGTACTCGTCGGTCAGCTCTTGGATCTGTTTGTAGTCTCGGTGCTCGTCGTCTTCCGTGATCTCGCCCTCGCCCTGCAGCTTCTTGATCTGGTCGTTGGCATCGCGCCTGATGTTGCGAATCGCGGTCTTGGCGTGCTCCGCCTTCTGCCCGACAACCTTGGTGAGCTCCAAACGACGCTCTTCCGTAAGCTCCGGAATCGGGATCCGGATGACGTTGCCATCATTTTGGGGATTCAGCCCCAGCTCCGACTGCAGGATCGTCCTCTCGACAGCGGATATGGTCGACTTGTCGTACGGCTGAATGACCAGAAGGGTCGGTTCCGGAGCCGCAAGACTGGCAAGCTGGTTGAGGGGGGTGAGAGTACCGTAGTAGTCCACGACGATGTCGTCGAGGATCGCGATACTCGCCCGGCCTGTTCGCAGGCTGTTCATCTCACGCGTGACCACCTCCAGAGACGCGTTCATGTGTTCGTAGGTATCTCGCAACACATCCTGCTCCATGGTCTCATCTCCTTGACGAAGGGAACGGGTGTAGGTACCCGCGTCGGTGGTCAGCTTCTCCTCTTCAACCAGAGATCAGGGAACCTATAGGCTCGCCCCGAACTGCCCTTATGATATTCCCTGAATCGCGCAGGTTGAAGATCAAGATCGGTAGGTTGTTGTCCATGCATGTGGTCACCGCCGTCGCATCCATGACCTTCAGGCCGAGCTCCAAGACCTTCAGATAGCTGATTCGATCGAAGTGCTCGGCCTCGGGATGGGTCTCTGGATCGGCCGAATAAATGCCGCCGACCTTGGTGGCCTTCATCAGCACCTCGGCCTGGATCTCCATCGCGCGCAGTGCCGCCGCGGTGTCGGTAGAAAAATACGGATTGCCGGTACCCGCCGCGAAGATCACCACCCTGCCCTTCTCGAGATGCCGCAGGGCACGGCGCCGGATCAGGGGCTCGGCAATCTGGTGCATCTCGATGGCCGATAGAACACGCGTAGCGAGGCCACGCTTCTCGAGGGAATCCTGCAGCGCGAGGCTGTTGATGACAGTCGCCAACATCCCCATGTGGTCGGCCGTGACCCGGTCCATATCCAGAGCCTCGGCCCGGATCCCACGGAAGATATTGCCGCCTCCGATAACGATGCCGATCTCGACACCGAGCGCATGAGCTTCTGCGACCTCGTCGGCCACGCCGAGAGCCACTTCGGGATCGATGCCGAAGCCCTTCCCCCCCATAAGAGCCTCACCGGAGAGCTTGAGTAGAACGCGCCGGTAACGTGGGGCGGTTTCGGGCATATCAGCTAGCCGCGACGGGGCGACATCGAATGGCACGGGCGTCGGACGCGTGCCAGGGCATCTCTTACTTGGAACCTACGATCTTGGCGTCACCGTCGCCAAGTCCGAATCGAACGAAGCGGTTGATGACAATGTTCTCACCGATCCGGTTGACGGCATCGGAGATCAACTCGCTCACCGTCTGATCGGGGTCACGAATAAATGGCTGCTCGTAAAGCACCGTTTCCGAGAAGTAGCGTGCCATCTTGCCTTCAACGATGCGCTCGGCGATCTCCGCAGGCTTGCCTTCGGCCTGAGCCAGAGAAAGATACACCTCACGCTCGTCCGCGAGGGTTTTCTCGTCGACCTCCTCGGTGCGGATGAAGCGCGGGTTGCTGGCGGCGATGTGCAGAGCGATATCGTGGGCGAGCGCCTGAAAGTCCTCTGAGCGCGCGACAAAGTCCGTCTCGCAGTTGACCTCGACGAGAACGGCGATCTTGCCACCAGTATGGACGTATGCCTCAATCCTGCCCTCACTGGCCTCGCGCGCGGCTCGCTTAGCTACCTTCGCCTTGCCCAGCTTGCGCAAAACCTTGACAGCTTCATCGACGTCCCCTTCGGCCTCCTGCAAGGCCTGCTTGCAGTCCATCATGCCGACGCCGGTAAGGTCTCTGAGGTTCTTGACTTGTGATGCAGTGATATTCATTTGCAGATGATCCTGATCGTGATCGCGTCCGCCCGCGGCGGGTAGCGGCTCGCCTACTTGTCTTCCGAAGCCACCTCGGGTTCATCAGGCTTCTCGGCGGACTCGTCTTGGGTAGTTTCGGGCGCGGCGTCAGGGGCAGCCTCTTGTTTGTCCTCAGCCTGCGCGCTTTCGGCCGTCGCGGAGCTCGCATCGGAATCCGCGCCATCGGCCTTCGCGGTGGCAGGCTTGTCGGCGCCATCCGCTTCGGCAGCCTCGGCTGCGTCATCCTCGTCTCGCTTGCTCTGGATGTTCTTGCCCTGCTCGATGGCATCAGCGGCGAGTCCGACGAACAACCGAATTGCCCGAAGCGCATCGTCATTGCCGGGAACCACGAAGTCGATGCCTTCGGGGTCACAATTGGTGTCGACGACAGCAACGATCGGAATACCGAGCTTCATCGCTTCTTGCACAGCGATGCGCTCTCGCCTCACATCGATTACGAACAAGGCCTGCGGCAGAACCTCCATCTCCTTGATCCCGGCGAGGTTCTTCATGAGCTTGGCATGCTGCCGATTCAAGGAGATGACCTCCTTCTTGGGAAGCAAGTCCATGCGGCCGTCCTCGCTCATCGCCTCGAGGTCCTTCAACTTACCCACGCTGCGACGAATGGTCTCGAAGTTGGTCAGCAGGCCACCCAACCAGCGCTGGTTGACGTAGAACATGCCCGTACGCGCTGCGGCGTCGGCCACCGCGTCTTGGGCCTGGCGCTTGGTGCCGACAAACAGCACGTTCCCGCCATCTCCGGCAACCTCTTCGAGGAAATCCAGCGCACCCTGGAAGGCTGTGGCCGTCTGCCGAAGATCAACGATATAGATGCCGTTACGCTGGGCGAAGATGAACGGCTTCATCTTCGGATTCCAGCGCCGAGTCTGATGGCCGAAATGAACGCCGGCCTCCAGAAGCTCCCTTACGCTTACGCTGACCAAGACACCTCTCCTATCACTTATCGCTTGCTGAACTGGAATCTGGCTCTTGCTCCACGCTGACCATACTTCTTACGCTCCTTCTTGCGAGCGTCTCGGGTCAACATGCCCTGCTCCTTCAATACTCCGCGCAACTCGGCGTCGTAGTCGACGAGCGCTCTGGCAATGCCGTGGCGAATCGCACCGGCCTGGCCTGTAAGCCCACCGCCCTTGACCGTGATGTACAGGTCCAGGTTGCTCTCGTTGTCAGTGGCGGCCAGCGGCTCGCGCACGCTCGTCTTCTGGGTGCCGGTGGAGAAGTAGTCATCCAACGTCTGCCCGTTGACGGTGATCACGCCCTTGCCATTCCGCAAGAAGACGCGAGCGACCGCTGTCTTTCTCTTGCCCGTGCCGTAAAACTGCGTCTCTGCCATTGCCTATCGCCTCAGTCTGCCAACGAGAGGGGCTCGGGTTGCTGCGCCTCGTGGGGATGTTCCGGCCCCGCGTAGATCCGCAGCTTCGAGCCCATCTGCCGGCCCAAGCTCGTTTTCGGCAGCATGCCTCGCACCGCCCGCTCCAGGAGCCGCGTCGGATGCTCACGCAGCAAGCGACGGGCCCGAATTTCTTTCAGCCCGCCGGGATAACCCGAATGCCTGCGGTACCACTTGTCGTTCCACTTCTCGCCGGTCAGTACGATTTTCTCTGCGTTGACCACGACCACGTGATCACCGCAATCGAGGAACGGCGTGAATATGGGCTTGTGCTTTCCTCTGAGGATTCGTGCGATCTCAGTGGCTATTCGCCCCAGCACCTTACCCTCGGCGTCGACAACGAACCAGCGCCGCTCGATATCCTTCTCGGACGGAAATGGTGTGCTCATCGGAGTTTCCTATCGTACATCATTCAACCCAATCAACCGTCTTAGGAAGCGGCGACTTGCTCCTCGGTCATATCCCTTTCCTCGGGAGTCATGGCCTTCAGCGACAACCGGATGCGATCCCGATCATCGATGTTGGTGACTTTCACCGCCAGCTCGTCGCCTTCTGATACATGTTCACGCACATCTTTGACATGGTGGTCTGCAACTTCGGAAATATGCAGCAGTCCATCTGTTCCCGGGAGAATCTCGATGAACGCCCCGAAGTCCTTGATTGACCGCACCTTGCCCCAGTAGATCTTGCCGACCTCTGCTTCGGCGGTCAGACCCTCGACGATGGCCCTTGCCGCCAGGCCTGCTTCGCTGCTCGTGGCCGCGATCTGCACGGTGCCGTCATCTTCTACGTTGAGACGACATCCAGTGTCTTCCTGAATGCCGCGGATGACCCGCCCACCCGGGCCGATGATGTCACGAATGCGGTCGACCGGAACCTTGATCAAGATGATCCGTGGTGCATACTTGCTCGTCTCGGCGCGAGGCTCGGAAATCGCTTCGCTCATTGTGCGAAGAATCTGAAGGCGATTCTGCTTCGCCTGCTCCAGGGCAGTGGCGAAGATCTCCCGCGAGAGGCCCTCGACCTTGATGTCCATCTGCAGGGCGGTAATTCCCTTAGGAGTGCCCGCCACCTTCAGGTCCATATCTCCGTAGTGGTCTTCCTCGCCGGCGATATCCGACAGGACCGCAATGTCATCGCCTTCCTTCATGAGTCCCATGGAGACTCCAGCGACCGGGGCGAGAATCGGCACACCAGCGTCCATCAGGCTCAGCGTCGCACCACACACGGTGGCCATCGAGGAGGAGCCGTTGGATTCGAGAATGTCGGAAACCGTACGAAGAACGTAGGGGAACTCGTCCTCGTCCGGCAGTACGGGAACGATCGCCCTTTCGGCCAATGCCCCGTGACCGATCTCACGCCGACCGGGACCACGCATGAACCTGGCCTCGCCGACCGAGAACGGCGGAAAGTTGTAGTGCAGGAGGAACTTCTTCCACGACTCGCCCTCGTAGTGCTCGACCTTCTTGGCGTCGTCGGCAGTACCGAGAGTCGTGGTGACAAATGCCTGCGTCTCGCCGCGAGTAAACAGCGCCGACCCGTGCACGCGGGGCGAAACACCCACATCGCAGGTGATCGGCCGGACCTCATCGAAAGCACGACCGTCGCGACGAATTCCCTCGCTCAGAACACCCTTGCGGGTGTAGCTCTTCACCAGGTAGTAGACAGCCTCTGAGAAGTCGGAGCGTTGCTCCGCCTCTTCTTCGGTCAGGCCGTTGAGAAAGTCCTTTTTGATCTGGCTCATTGCGTCGCGGCGCTCGATCTTGTCGACGATCCCCAGCGCCTCGTGAATGGCGCCACCAACGGCACTCTCGGCCCGCTCGATTACGGCAGGATCCAAGGGATCAGCCACCACATCGAGCTTGACCGGCTGAAGCTGATCGTAAATGCGCTGCTGCAAGTCGATCAGGGTGGTGATCGCGGGCTGCGCGAACTCGATGGCCTCGAGGATCTGTTCCTCGGAGAGCTCGTTGGCACCGCCCTCGATCATCACGACCGAGTCACGGCGACTGGTGATTATCAGATCCAGGTCACTCTCTTCGAGCTGCTGGACGGTCGGATTCAGGACCAGCTCCCCGTCGACCAAGCCAACTCGGACTGTGGCAATGGGGGTAGTGAAAGGAATCTTCGAGCAGTACAGCGCCGTCGAGGCTCCCGTGATGCAATGGATGTCGGGACGGTTCTCGCCGTCAGCCGAGAGCACCATACCGATAATTTGGGTCTCGTTGCTGTAACCATCGGGGAACAAAGGCCGGATGGGCCGGTCCGTCATTCTGGCCGTGAGGATCTCCCGCTCGGAGGGGCGACCATCGCTCTTGAAGAACCCCCCGGGGATTCGACCGCCAGCGTAGGTGTACTCCCTGTAATCCACCGTCAGCGGCAGAAAGGGAACGTCCTTCGGCTCTCGCTCCATGACCGCTGTTACCAATACGACGGTCTCACCATAGGTGATTACCGCTGCGCCATCAGCTTGGCGCGCCATCTTGCCCATCTCGATGGTCAGCTCGCGACCACCGATTTCGGCGGATTCTTTCACATACATCTAGCTACTCCTTGCACTACCTAGGCAGCATGACCCACGGCACATCGCCGGGAGTGGTAAAAAGGTTACGGGATTCCGCAGGGTGCCGGACGCAAGAACTTGCACCTGGAAAAGTGCTTCTTCTCGCGCGACTGCCGCGCGCTGCCTCATTGGCCTTCGCCGCTTCCGCTTCCCGCTTGCCGCTTGCCG
>JAUWTE010000514.1 GCA_030609765.1 Acidobacteriota bacterium | reverse complement strand
GGGCCGGTCTCAGGTCCTTGTGTCAACTTGTCCGGATCTAGTTCTGGGTCGCCCTGTCACCGCCCGTAAGCGCCTGAAACTCCGGATCCCCCTGGAGCCGGGTGAACTCGTCTTCCTGGCCCATCAACTCGGGGCTGATCCCTAGCTCGACCGCCTCGCGGACGGCCTCCATCGCCAGGTCCCGGTCACCGCACAGAGCGAAGATGTAGGCGAACTCGTGAGCGCTGAAGGCGGTTTCAGGCTGGCCGCCCTTCATTGCCACGGCTTCGGGTACGGCGCTCTCGCAATCGCCGGCCTTGGCGGAGTACATGACCCGACGCCTCTGCAGGTCGACGTTGCCTGGGTTGACGGCCAGCTCCGCATCCATCAAGGCCACCGCCTCGCGGTATTCCGCTTCGGCAACCTCGGACTCTCCAAGGCGCAACAGCACATCACCGTAGTTGCGACGCAGCTCGGCCTCCATCGGGTCCAGGTCCACGGCCAGGGCGAAGTACTCGACGGCCTTCTCCATGTCGCCCTGGAAGAAGTAGGCCGTGGCCATGTTGCTGGCGAGCAACGCGTAGGGTATGGGCTTCGGGATCCGCTCGTAGGTTTCGATCGCCGCATCGTAGTCGGCCTCGTAGAGGTAGATCGTCCCGAGGTTCTCGAGCGGGCGATAGATGTTCTCCGGGGCCACCCGGACGGCGTTCTCGAAGGCATCCCGGGCTTCGTCGTAGCGGCCGAGCTTGGCCAACAGCGCTCCGAGCCAGTTCCAGTTCAGCCAATCCGCCTCGTCGAGCGCAGTCGCCGTCCGTAGGTACCTCTCCGCTTCCTCCAACTCACCGATCCGTTCGTAGCTATCGGCGAGCTCCCGGTAGGCATGATCGGGATTCGGGTGATCGCGGAGCGCCTCCTCCAGCGCTTCGATCGAGGCCGAAACCTGACCGGTGCTGCGCAGCACGCAAGCCAGCGCAACGTGAGCTGCGGGCAGGTCCGGATCCTGCTCCAGGGCCAGGCGTGCCTGCTCCTCCGCCTGCTCCAGGAGCTGCGGATCCAGATCCCGATGGTAGATCTGCCATAGAGCCTCACTCAGGCCCGCGCGGGCGACCGCCAGCTCGGGGTGCAACCGAATCGCCTGCCGAAAGTTGTCGGCGGCCGACTCCGGCCCGCTCGGATTGTCGGACTGATCGAGGAACCTGCGGCCCCGCACATAGTGAGCGTAGGCTCGGGCCAGGGCGGCAGGATCCTCCGCCAGGCGCCGACGCTCTTTCGCAGTCTGCGGGATCGACAGCAACGCTTCGAGATCTTTGGCGACATCTTTCTGCAGCCAGTGGAGCTCGGAGGGCTTCGCGGTGTAGGGCTCCGACCACAACACGTAACCCGTCGCCGTGTCCGTCAGACTGACGACGACGCGCTGGCGTCCACCCTCGTCGATAATCTCGCCCTCGACGACCGCGCCGACATGCAGCCGCTCGCCGATCTCGGAGGCACCCACCTGCTCCTGGCTGAGGCGCATCACTTCCGATCGGCCAACCATCTGGACGCCGTAGAGGTCGGAAAGCTCGTTCATCAGACCACTCGAAAAGACCTCACCCAGGTGGTCGTTCTCCGGATTGCCCGTCAAGTTCGCGAACGGCAGCACGGCCAGGGTCTTCAGGTCCCGCAGCTCTGCCGGAATGTTGCGCCAGAGCAGGAAGCCGCCGATCGCCACGATCGACAGAGCAGCGAGCAGAGCAAGACCGATCCCGAGCTTTCGCTTCTGCTTGGGTTCGACCGGGTAGAGCGATTCCGAGCTGACCGGTGCTGTGCCGGAGGAGACCTCGCCTCGAAGCTCCACGAGCTCGTTACGCACATCCAGGGCTGTCTGGAACCGCGTCGAAGGGTCCTTCTCCAGGCAATGCCGGATGACACGACCGAGATGACGCGGCACGTCTGCCTTGATTTCCGTCACCGGTGGCGGATTGGAGGAGAGGATCGCGGAGATGACGTCGGCGGAAGTGTCGCGACCAAAGGGATGGTGGCCCGTCGACATCCAATAGAGGATGATCCCCAGCGAGAAGATGTCGGACCGCGCGTCGAGGGGGCGCCCCCGGAGCTGCTCCGGAGACATGAAGGGTGTCGTACCGACCACTTTCCCGTCACCCGTCAGGACTTCCGTCGGCTCCGTGGAGTCGAGATCCGTCCCCTCCAGATGCTTGGTCGTCAGCAGCTTCGCAAGACCGAAGTCGAGCACCCGTATCCGCCCGTTCCGATCCACCATGACGTTGCGAGGTTTGAGGTCGCGATGAATGATCCCTTTCTGGTGGGCCGTGCTCAAAGCGTCGGCCAGGGCGATACCGATCTCGAAGAACCGCGGTAGGTCGAGCCCGTTCTTGGGCACCGCCTCCGAGAGCGTCTTGCCCTCCACGTGCTCCATGGTCAGGAAATGGAGGCCGTCGACCTCTTCAACCGAGTAGATCGTGACGATGTTGGGGTGGTTCAGTGCCGCCACGGCCTTGGCTTCGCGGCGGAAGCGCTCGAGCCTCTCCTGATTCTCGGCGGCTTGCGGTGGCAGGACCTTCAGCGCCACCTTGCGGCCCAGCTTCTCGTCCCTCGCGAGGAAAACCTCGCCCATGCCGCCTTTTCCTAGCTTGCGGAGGATCTTGTAGTGCGCTATGGATTCGCCGATCATCGAGCCCATCCCTCACAGCTCTGCTAGACGATGTCGACCTGTCTATTTGAAGGAGATTCTACACTGTGCGTCGCTTCCTGGGCAGACGTTGAGGCTCCACAGAGCC
>JAUWTE010000544.1 GCA_030609765.1 Acidobacteriota bacterium | reverse complement strand
GACCCAAACACCTTTGGCAAGCTCTACTCGACCTCGACGACCCTATCGATCTCAACGGCAATACCGACAGGCAGTGACGCCCAGGAAGAGACATCCAAAGAGCACGGCCGCTGGTAGAGGAGGCAGCTCCACAAGGTGACATCTCTGGCGACTCATCGCCGCGCGGCATGACGACACGATGGCAATCCCCTTATCTGAATTGATGAACCTCTTGATCAGGCCGCTGAACCCGCCGACCCCCCGGAATCGGCAGCGTAGCACGCTACCTCTGAGTGCTAGACTATCCGGACCCATACTGGGTAGCTCACCACTGGAAAATGGCATGTACGAGCAGTTCTACGGGTTCTACGAGTCGCCTTTCAACATCACTCCCGATCCACGCTTCCTGTATCTGAGCTCGAAGCATCGCGAGGCGCTGGACCATCTGCTGTTCGGCATTCAGCAGCGCAAGGGCTTCATCCAGATCACCGGCGAAGTGGGCACCGGCAAGACGACCATCTGCAGGGCTCTTCTAGAGGAGTTGGGGCCAAGCTACAAGACGGCCCTCATCTTGAATCCGTGTATGACCGGACCCCAGATGCTGCGCACGATTCTCACCGAGTTGAAACAGAAAATTCCTCGCAACGACCGAGTCGCCTGGCTCGAAGCTCTCAACCGGTTTCTCCTGGACCAGGTGCACGAGGGCAATGAGGTGGTTCTGGTGATCGATGAGGCCCAGGACCTGAGCCCCGATCTCATGGAGCAGGTACGCCTCCTTTCGAATCTGGAGACCGACCAACAAAAGCTCTTGCAGATCGTGCTCATCGGTCAACCCGAGCTGCGCGAGATGCTGGACGCCCGCGAATTGCGCCAACTGCGGCAGCGCATCACGATTCGCTATCACCTCAAACCACTCTCCCTCGATGAGACCACCGAGTACATCACGCATCGGCTCGAAGTTGCGGGCAGCAACGGCAAACCGACCTTCACCACGTGGGCCATGCGCAGAATCCACAACTACTCGAAGGGAGTGCCACGCCTGATCAACGCGATCTGTGACAAGACGCTGCTCTGCGGCTATGTGCTGGGCGTGGACAACTTGACAGGCAAGCATGTGGGCCGAGCCATCCGAGAATTGGAAGGGCGGATCTCGTGAGCCTCATCAACGAGGCCCTGAAACGCGCCCGCCAGGAATCGCGCCGTCGGGAAGCGCTGGCCAAGGGCATGCCCTTGGCGCCACCGCACCGCTCGGGCTCCCATCGATCCTGGTTGGTTGCGGCCGTAGTGGCGATGGCCCTCGCTTTGATCGTCAGCCTCGTCACCATCGCCCGCCTGGCCACCCACGAGCCCGCAACCTCGGCGAGCGTTGACGCGATCGAAATTCTCGGGGACGATGGTGAAAAAGAGGCATCGACTCCGACTGACACCTCGATCGAGCCAATAGGCGCCACAGGCACGGTACCCGAACCTCGAGGAGACACGGCCAGGCTCCGGACCACGGCCGCGGATGCTGAACAGCCACCCCCGAGCTCCGAGGTTCGGATGTCGGGGGCGACACAGGGCTCCAGCAGCCTGTCGGACACTTCGGCTTCGCACCCATCTTCGGCAGAAGGCGAAGAAGGTGCCGTCACAACTTCCCCCTCCTCGAGCGGGCTGGCG
>JAUWTE010000121.1 GCA_030609765.1 Acidobacteriota bacterium | reverse complement strand
GCCCTCATCCATCGAGAGAAAGACAACGCCTTGCTTCTCGATCTCCTCCTGCAGGGAGTGGTAGACGACCTCCGACTCGTACTGCGCCGAGACGCCGGCGAGGAACTTGCGCTCTGCCTCGGGGATGCCGAGCTTCTCGAAGGTATTCTTGATGTCCTCGGGCACGTCGTCCCAAGTACGTCCCTGCTCCTCAACCGGCTTCAGGTAGTAGTAGATGTTGTCGAAGTCGATGGAGTTCAGAAGGTCGACGTTGCCCCATTTGGGCATCGGCTTCGCCAGAAACGTGTCGAGCGAATCGTGGCGAAACTGGCGCATCCAGTCGGGCTCGTCCTTCATGTCCGACATCTGGTCGAGGATCTCGTGGTTGATTCCCTTCTGCGACTTGAAGACCGCCTTCTCGGGGTCGTGGAAGCCGTACTTGTACTCGTCGTTGATGTCGAGCTCTGTGCGGTCGGACTCAATCTCTGGTGCCATTGATATCAACTCTCCTTGGCGTAGCCGGGGGATTCGTCACTGGGCTGCAGCCACAATCAGGCCTGGGCCGACTCTCCCTCATTTCCCTCGGTGGCCGCGAACAACTCCTCCTCGAGCCACTCGTAACCGCGTTCCTCGAGCGTTTCTGCGAGCTCGACCCCCCCGGTACGTACGATCCTGCCGTCCATCATGACGTGCACGACGTCGGGGGTGACGTAGTCCAAGAGTCGCCGGTAGTGCGTGATCATCAGCATCGAACGCTCCTCGGAGCGCATCGCGTTGACGCCCTCGGCCACCGTCTTCAGCGCGTCGATATCGAGCCCGGAGTCAGTTTCATCGAGGATGCAAAGGCCGGGCTCGAGCATGAACATCTGCAGGATCTCGAGGCGCTTCTTCTCGCCGCCCGAGAAACCATCGTTGACGTAGCGGTTGGCGAACGTCGAGTCGACTCCGAGAAGCTCCATGGCGCCCCTCAGACTCGAACGGAAGTCCTTCACCGCAACTTCGCCGCTTTCGCTGTGCGCCTTGAGTGCGGAATGAAGGAACTTGGCGACAGTGACGCCGGGGATCGCCATCGGATACTGGAAAGCCAGGAACATGCCGAGACGGGCGCGTTCATCGGTGTCGAGCTCGAGGAGATCCTGGTCTCTGTAGAGCACGCTGCCCTCCAGGACCTCGTAGTGCGGATGGCCCATCAAGACGTTGGCCATTGTGCTCTTGCCCGAACCGTTGCGGCCCATCAATGCATGAATCTCGCCGGAATTGACGACCAGGTCGACGCCCCGGAGGATCTCCTTGCCCTCGATGGCAACGCGGAGGTTCTTGACCTCTAACAGGGGCTGGTTGCTGTCGCTCATTGCTGCTCCTTCGGATGAAAATGTCCGCTGACTTCGTCGTTGGATGTCTTGGTAGGTCAGGTGATCTGTATGAATGACGGCTCGCTCTTGGACGTCTTCGCGAGCCGGTCGTTTTGTTCGCTCATTTCACGGTGCATCTCCGACTCGCCACACAGCAGGTCCATCAGGGTCAGAGATTCGAGGGTGAGGTTGACGACATTGGAGAGCTTCCACAGCACGGGCCGGATGGCGCACGAGGTCGTGTGCACGCAGGCATCCACAGCGCCGGTGTGGCGGTTGCAGTAGTCCTCATCGAATAGGTCCGGAGAGAAGACTCGCATGATCGTGGCCAGGCTGATCTCGTTGGTGGGGCGAGCCAGCACGAAGCCACCATTGCGCCCGCGCACGCTCTTGACCAGGTCTGCCTGGCGCAACAGATTCAAGAGCTTGCCGGCGTACTCGGTGGAGAGACCTTCGTTTTCGGCAATATCCGTAACCGTAACCGGGCCATCGGTGTTGGCCATGGCGAGCTGAACCATGCAGCGCAACCCGTATTCTTCCATCGAGGTGATTTTCATCGGTTCCGACTGCGCATGTGTGCCTAGAGCCCTGCTCAGTAGGGTGGCGGTGGGGCTGATTCGAGAGCTGATCTTGGGACGAGTCTGCGTACTGACTCGAGGGCGACCGCGGCCGGCGGTGACCTGTCTCGCACGCGGCCACGCTCACGTCAGAGAGGGATTCTATTAAATCCTGAAAAAAAAGTCAACTTTACCGAAAAGACCGGGTAGAGCTCAGAAAGCTGCAGTGGTTGCGGCGGAGTATGGCCCTGTGTGTCGCCCTCCCGGCAGGCTACTTAGTGCCGCTTCGACCAGGGGTAGAGCGCGAGTTCTCGGCTCTGAGGCAGATAGTGAGATACCGGCTTCACATAGCCGACTTCCTTGGGGAAGCTGAGCTCGTACCGCTCGGGGTTGAGCTCGTCGTCCAGGAACGCCGTCCGTGATTTCCATGCCGCGCGAGTCATCAGCAGGCCGGCGGGCTGTGGATCGTCGCCGCCCGACCTGGAGCAACGTAACCGAGCTTGCAGAACGCCCGCAGGTTCCAGGTAGTACTCGAACTCCGTTCCCTCCCACTCGCCCGCGATCGCGGCCTGCTGGAACAGGTCCTGACTGATGGCGATGGCCTTGCAGGTGGCGGGATCGGGCGCCGGCAGGGCTGGCGTTTCTGGCGCATCCGGAGGCTTGGCTGGCGTGTCGACATCGGCCGGGTTGCGGGCTTCGTCCTCTGCCATCATCATGAATGCCTCGCTGTCCTACAGAAATCACTCTCGGGCGGGTAGCATAGCATTCCGAGGGAGCCGCAGCCCACTTTGTGCGGCCTCCGAGCACGGGTTCCCGGCTCGGCCCGCTTGCCTCTAAATGGAAGCAATCAGTGGCAGCCGTGCGGCGGCAACTGTCGTAGACTATAAGGCTGAACAGGTCGTTCACCGGACAAAAAACAATGGCTGATGGCTGGAACATTTCCTGGGAGCTCGATGTTGGCAGCTTCACCGACGTCGGGCGGGTGCGGCAGCGCAACGAGGATTCGGCGAAGGTTTGCTCTGCGCCCCCTATCTATGCTGTGGCCGACGGAATGGGCGGCCATCGTGCCGGCGATCGAGCGAGCCGCATTGCTGTAGATGCCGTATACGAGTTCTTGCTGACGGCGAGCGATCAGGGAGAGGGGCCGGACGAAGACACGTTCCGCGGTGCCTACCGTGTTGCCAACCGTCGCATCATCGAAGACGCCTCCGGCCGCCCCGATCGACTCGGGATGGGCACGACCCTGACGACCCTGGTGCTTTCTGACGAGGAGTATTGGATCGGACATGTCGGAGACTCCCGTGCGCTCAGGGTACGCAACGGCAATATCGAGCAAATCACCGACGATCACTCGATCGTTGCCGCGCAGGTACGTGAGGGCGGGATGACCGAGGAGGAGGCGCGCATTCACCCGATGCGGCACGTGCTGAGCCGCTGCATGGGATGTGAGCCCGATCCAGCCGTCGACGTATACCACGGCAAGGTGTTCCCAGGGGATGTGTTCGTGCTCGCCTCCGATGGGCTCACAGGACCCCTTCTGCCCGAGGTCATCGCCGAAACGGTCTCTGGGGCCCCCGACTCGGATACAGCCAGTCGCTTGTTGGTCGAGAGAGCTCGCGCCGATGATGGCAGCGACAACATCACGGCGGTTGTGGTGGCCTGTCGCGCCGGCTAGCGCCCTCGGCTATCAGGACGCGATTCGATCACCACGTATCGTCCGACATCATGGCTGCAACGAAGACAATGAGATTCCTCCGAATAGTCAGACCCGCAATCCTGTTGGGCACGGTGATCGTGCTTTGCTGCGCGACAATCTCCGGCGAATCGTTCGCCGCGCAGGCGGGCGACGCCGAGCGCCAATTCTACGAAGCGGAGCTTCTGTGGATTGGCGGAGATCCTGTGGCTGCCACGGCCGGCTTTGCGGCCATCATCGAACAATTCCCGAAAGCGACCCACCCGAAAGTTGTGTGGCGTGCTGCTGCCAGGGTGCGAGTTGGTGAGATCGACCTGCGGGCCGGCCGTGCCGATGCCGCGGCAGCCGCGTTTGTGACGATCATCGAGGATGAGCCGATTTCCTCGTGGACGTCCCGGGCGCAGGTCGGGTTGGCGCGGGTGATGCAACAACAGCACGAGTGGGAAGCGTCTACGGAGCTTCTCGAATCGGTCGTTACGGCAGCAGATACTGACGCTGACGCGGTCGATCCGGACGCGGCTGCCTCGGCCCGCCAGTGGCTAGGTCTGATGCACCGTCTGTGGGTGAGACCGTCCGCGGGCCTGTTCCCTTGGGAGATCTCCGGGAGGGCGCCGATCGGGGGCGATCCACTCGACAACCCCATTGGTGTGGCGGTCAGCTCAGATGGAACGCTGCTGATAAGCGATGAGGGCGCGAAGGTCGTCGTCATGGTGAATCCGCAGCTACCCGAGGGCTTGAGGCGGATCCCTGAGGAGGACGCTCGCAAACCCTGGTGGGATCTGGATGGTCAGCCCTACGTTGCCATCAAGGGCGGTGTGCTCATGCCGCGGGACGAGGTTCGGGCCCGGTTTCCGGACCCGGAGCGCCCCGACCGCACTCTCGAAGACATCGTCGCCGGGGCGCGGGGATTGGCAGGGGAGTGGATTTTGTTGAGCGATCGCAGCAAGTCCGTGGCGAACATCTCCGCCGACGGGAGCTCGCTCGCGACGCTACCCCTTGTCGGTGCAGATTCCGAGCCGGTGGATTTGGCCACCGACCCTTACGGCTGGCTCTATATCATCGACAAGGACAGCAAAGGTGTGCACCGCTTCAGCCCGGACGGTGTGTACCAGGGTGGTCTGGCCTCTGTGAAATGGGAAGAGCCGTACGCGCTGGATGTAGACGCGCTTGGTAACATCTACGTGCTAGATCGCAAAACCAAGAAGATCGATGTTTTTGATGCCGATGGCATGAACCGGTGGAGCTTGGGTCCCTTCTTGCCCGGCGGGGTGGAGCTTCGCGATCCCCGCGACATCGCCGTGGACGGTCAAGGCCGGGTCTACGTGGCCGACCGGAACCTCTCGGTCATAGTGATGATCCAGTGATCTTCATGCGCAGATTCCCGACAGGCGGAGCTCTATTGCTGGCGCTGGCGACTGCCCTTTTCGCGACGTCCGCCACCGCCGGCCAGCAAACTGACGTGAACGAGCAGATGCGTGCGGCCTTCGCCCGTGCGGAAGCGCTCCGGAGCGTGGACCCGGGACAAGCGTACCTGCCGCTTTCCCAGGTGATCGTGACGCTGCAGCCGGCAGCCGAGGCTGGGACGATCAGCGCGGAGGGCAGGATGCTGCTCATTCGCAGCCTCGCGTATCGGGCCGAGATCAACCTGGAGACGGGTGAGCGAAGCTCCGCCGACAGCGATCTGGAGACGTTGCTCGCGCTCTACCCAGGTGTGTCAGTCGAGTCCTTCCGCCTCTCTGAGGCGTTGATGGAACGTTTCAGCCGCGCGCAATCGCGACACGTTGGGCACCTGGACATCTCGGTGATGCCGTCCGACGCACGAGTGCGGGTCGACGGAGAGGAGATCGTGCTCGGCACGCCGAGAGGACACCCGGTCGCGGCGGGCACTCACTTTGTCGAGGTGACTCTCCCCGGCTTCACGCAAGCGACGGAAGAGGTCGAGGTCGAGGCCGGTGGCAGCCGGCAGGTCTCGTATACGTTGCACCGGATCAGCGCCGTTCTCAGATTGGTGACGCGGCCGCCTGGAGCGACGGTTGTCGTCGACGGCAACGTCGTTGGTCAAACCTCGGGAACAGCTCCTGCTACCTTCGTGCCCACCGGCGAGCTCGCAGGGTATCCGCGTGCCGAGTTTTCCGGCGAGCTGGTGGTCGAAGGACTCATGCCGGGGGAGCACGAGCTCGAGATCTTCATAGAAGGCTACCGCGGCTTTCATAGCCGTGTGCCCATTCCTGACCTCGGTGACTTCGATATTGGTGCCATCTCCTTGCAGCGATCCGAAGGAATGCTCTTGCTCCGAGATCTGCCTCCCGATGCAGAGGTGTGGGTGGACGAAAGGAGAGTTCAGCCTGAGCCACCGGCACGCGCGCAGGCACCGGGCACCGACGATGCGGCGCTCGACTCGACCGCGTATCGCCTGAGCCTGCCGCCGGGACAGTATGTGCTGACGGTCGATCACGGAACCGCGGGAGTGTTCGAAGCTGAGGTCTCGGTAGCCGAACAATCCAGCCAGATGCTCACCGTCAGCATGAATCCGGGCCTCACCTTCCTCGGTGTCCTGGGTGGCGACGAGATGAGCGCCAACGCCTTCGAGACGGCCCTCGCGGAGACCTTCTCCGATTTGGAGGGCTGGACCCTTCTGAACCGTGCCGAGCAAGGGCCGAGACTGGTGCAGGGAGCAGGTGCGAGCATCGAGCGACTGCGGGATCTCGCAGGTGCGAGCTCGCCGCTCGGCGGTGCGATCAACTGGCGACAGCTTCAGGCGGCCACGGGCCGCGTCCTGCCCGGTTCTGTCTTCATGCTCGCGGTGTTGTCGTCCGACGATGTTGCTGAAACCGCCGACCTTTGGCTTTGGCCATCCGCTCCGGGTCCTGCTCGACCCGAGCGCGTGCGCGTGCCGCTTACAGGGCGCGAGGGGATTTCGGAGATCATCCGTGGCCTCGCCGATCCCTTTCCACACTCACGGAATTACCTGGGAGCGCAGCTCATCGATAGCCCGGCGGTTGCCGCGCCTGTGGTGGCGACCGTGACCCCCGGTGGTCCGGCGGAGCTGGCCGGTATCGAAGTCGGTGACGAGATTCTGTCTCTGGCTGGCAACGCGGTGGGTACGGTGGCGAACACACTTTCTTGGCTGGAGACCTTTGCACCCAACTCGAGTGTCGGAATGCGGCTACGCGGACTGGCGGGGGAACGAACCGTTCAGGTGCTGGTCGACAGCAGGCCGCAGGTGATCCCTCCCAACGATCCGGAGCGAGCGTACGCGGTGGTTTGGGCTCTTTCGGCTGCCGCAATCGGCAGGCTCGACAGCGAGGTTCCGACCTGTGTGTTACAACTCACTCAAGCATCGGCGTTGCTGCACTTCGGCGAGTGGCAAGCCACCGTGGACCTGCTGGAATCGGTCCAGGCACCGGAGGGGGCAGGTCTCGGTAGCGCCATGGTGGATTACTGGATGGGCGTAGGCTTGGCTGAGCTCGGACGAATCGAGGAGGCGAGGGCGGCCTTCGAACGAGTGCTCCTGTTGCCCGGGGCTCGCTATTTGCACGACGAAGGCCCACTGCTTGCGCCCCGAGCCCGAGCGCGGATGGCGGGGCTACACTAGCAGGCCATACCCGAGGGATAGCCGGCGAAAGGTCAGCTGCAGAACCTTCTCTCTGCGGAGTTTGCTAGCCCAGCGCTGGTGCCATGAGGTATCGTTTCCCGAAGTCCCGAATCATTGCAGCCCCCATGAAGGAGAGTTTTTCATATGAGTTCGAATACTGAGACGCAGACGCCCGAGCCGCATGCTCCCGCGGCGCCTCAGGCCTCTGCGGAGCGCCCGGTCGTTTTCACAGCGGCCGCTATCCGCAAGGTCATCGCGTTTTCTGAGGAACACGAACAAGCCCAGGGAAAGAACCTCCGTCTTTTCGTTCAAGGAGGAGGATGCTCTGGTTTCGAGTACGGCTTCACCTTCGATGAGCAGAAGGACAGCGACAACCTGATCGTGCAGCAGGATGGAGATCTGCGGATCGAGGTGCTGGTCGACTCCTTCAGCTTGCCCTACCTGCAGGGCTGTGTGGTCGACTTCGTCGAGGATTTCAGCGGCAGTGGCTTCAAGGTCGAAAACCCCAACGCCACCGGAACCTGTGGCTGCGGCCACTCCTTCGCCACCTGATCCGACCACCTCGACAAGCAGCTCTCGCTGCTGCCTGAGCAATCCACTTCGCACAAAGCGCTAGGCACCGCTGTGCCCGGCGGACTTTGCCTGGCGCTTGTGTCGCCCGGCCCCTCTTGAGGCTCTCAGGCAAACGATGCACACTGACGCCATTCCACCAATCCTGACAGGAGGGTGAGGCAATGAGACTCCATCAGCAGGCCTGTTCAATGAGGACCACAAGCAGGGCGTCCATAATGGTAGCGATCCTTGGAGCAGCCCTCACGCTGGCCGCTTGCGCTCCAACGGCGGAACAGCCCGAGGTCGCTGCGGTCGTGCACGAACTGGCGG
>JAUWTE010000120.1 GCA_030609765.1 Acidobacteriota bacterium | reverse complement strand
TCGGATTGCCCGGGATCTCGTCGAGATCGACCTGCGTTGCTCGGTCGACTCGGAGGTCTTCCAGCGCCACGGAGCTCAGCAGTGGATGGGTGGGGTCCCACTGAGCAGGCGTCGGGGCAATGAGCTCACCCCCCGTCCCGGGCAGCCAGTCAACCGCGGGCGCATCGAAGAATACTGCCGGGCCCGCGGGGGCCTCCTGGGGCGCGAACCGGTCAAAAACAAACACATCGGCCACGAGGTCCGCACGGTAGTCGGCAGGTCCCATCGAGATCACCTCGATGCGAGTGTCGAGTCGAAGAAGCGTCTCCAGGTAGAGGTTGCCTGGAGAGACCAGAATCACGCGGGTCTCGCTGCGGACAGGAAGCCAGGAGAAGGCGACGTTGTCGGCCTCCAGTCCATCACCATTCGTGGTGATGGCGGCGCGAATGGGGCCGCGCGCGAATGATGACAGGTCGAAGACCGAGCCTCGCGACTCTCCCGCTTCGAGCTGCAAGTCTGCCCTCGCCCGCTGGCCCCCGGCGCCGCTGATCTGCACGGTCACCTGCTTGGCCGTCGCCGCCGAATTGGTGACCTCGACGTAAGCTTCGTAGATAGAAGGATCGGCGGGCACGGCACGGACGTCGAACGCCGTGATGCCGACGTTGTCGACAGGGTGGAATACCGATACCAGGGTGGCGCCCGGCGGCACCTCGTCGATTCCCACGCCATCGGAGATGATGAACAGCTCGGCATCCCCGACCTCCACGGGCGGCAAGTAGGCCCTTCGAACCAGCGACACCTCGAGCTCGTCTACCCGATCCAGGGCAGTCCGACGATCGCTGAAGCTGCTGCCCACCACCTGCCCGCCGGTGTCGACCACGAGATACTCGTCAGTCGGGCCACCCTCTCGCAGAATTCGTCGCGCCAAATCAGTGGCATGATTCCAGCGGGTGCGACCATCCTGAGACCGTGCCGACATCGACGGCGAGTTGTCGAGCACGATGGCGACCTTCCGATGCCCTCCTGTCGTGGTTTCCAACTCGGGGCGACTCAGCGCCAGCGCGATCGACAGACCAACGAGCAAGGCAATCAACAGGGAGATCCACCAGCGCAGCCGGTCGAGGAATGAGCTCCGTCGTCTCTCGTCGACGAGCCGGTTCCAAATCAGCATCGAGGGAATCACCACGAGTTGCGGCGGCGGCTTGAGCCAGTACAGGACGAGGATGGCTACAGCGACGGCCGCCAACAACGCCAGCGCAACGGTCGGGGACAGCGCAAGGAAGCTCATCCGAGGAACCTGCCTTGCCGAAATATCTGCAGGATCAGATCCTCGAAGGGCACGTCCGTGGTCGTTTGAATGAAGCCCCAGCCGTATTTCGTGCAGTAGTGCTGGATATCCTCTGAGTGCTCCCTGAACTTCCTCTCGTAGGCGTCCAGGAGCCCCGGGGTCACACGCAGGCGCTGCGTTCCCCTGTCCTCGATATCCATCACTTGCACCTCGTCAGGCAGGTCGGGCCGGCCTTCGCCCCTGCCCAGCACCTGAACCGCAAACACATCTTGGCGAAAGTAGCGCAGCAGGTCGAAGGCCCGACCGAAGCCGTTCTCATCGAGGAAGTCGGAGACGACGACCACCAACCCACGGCGGCGCTTCGTGCTGAAGAAGCTCCTGAAGGCGAGCTCCATCGCCGTCGTGCCGCTGGCCACCATGGACTCCAGAAAGCGGAAAGCGTGATAGACCTGATTCTTGCCGCGCCGCGACGACATCTCCCCGGCGATGCCACCCGCGAAGGCGATCAGATTCACCCGGTCGAGGTTCAGCAGGCCGATGTAGGTAAGGGCCGCCGCAACCTTGCGGGCGTAGTCGAACTTCGGTGGCTCGCCGTGATCCATCGACCGGCTGGCGTCGAAAAACACATAGATCGGCAAATCGGCTTCTTCTTCGAAGAGCCGCAGGATGAGGCGGTCGAGCCGAAGGTAGGTGCGCCAGTCGACGTTGCGCACGTCCTCCCCCGGAACGTAGGCGCGATAGTCGGCGAACTCCAGGCCGGTTCCGACCTTCCTCGCACGATGCTCACCATGCATGTGGCCGGGAACCAGATGCTTGGAGACGATGTTGAGGTACTCCAGCTTTCGCAGGAATTCCTCGTCGAATAGGGGGGTCGTCTCTGCCATCTCAGCACCGAGCGTGCGCCGGGTCTTGCTTACTCCACCGGCTCGGGCGTGTCCTTGATGATGCCCTCGATAATGGTGTCTGGGTCGACTCGCTCGGCCTCACCTTCAAAGTTCAGGAGTACGCGGTGACGCAGAGCGGGCAACGCCATCGACCGAATGTCCTCGCACGATACGTGGACGCGATCGTCGAGCAATGCGTTCACCTTCCCCCCGATAACGAGGGCCTGGGTGGCACGCGGACTGGCCCCGAAGCGAACGTAGCGCGACGCCAACGGGTGGGCCGATTCAAAATCAGGATGCGTCGCCATCGTCAGTTGGATGGCGTATTCCTGCACCGACCTGGCGATCGGGATCGACCGCGCCGTTTCGCGCATGCCGAGGATCTCATCACGGCCGAGGACCCGCTCTACCGAGGGCTCGTCAACCTGGGTGGTGCGGTCGAGGATCTCGTGCATTTCCTCCACCGCGGGATAGGTGATCTTGAGCTTGAAGAAGAACCTGTCGAGTTGCGCCTCGGGCAGCGGATAGGTCCCCTCCATTTCGAGGGGGTTCTGGGTCGCGAGCACGAAGAAGGGGAGATCGAGTCGGTGGGTCACTTTGCCTACGGTCACGCTCTTTTCCTGCATCGCCTCCAGGAGCGCAGATTGGGTCTTGGGCGTTGCCCGGTTGACCTCGTCGGCGAGGACGATGTTGGCGAAGATCGGCCCAGGCTGAAAGCTCAGTACCTTTTCGCCCGTCTCGCTCTCATGCACCACATACGTACCCACGATGTCGCCGGGCATGAGGTCGGGAGTGAACTGAATTCGCGAGAAGGACAGGTGCAGCACGTCGCTGATAGTCTGGACGAGCTTCGTCTTACCGAGGCCCGGGATACCCTCCAGCAGCACATGTCCTCGGGAGAGGAGGCTGATCAAAACCCCCTTGATGATCTCGTCGTTGCCGACGATCACCTTCCCGATCTCGTCCTGTACACGTTTGAACTGCTCACGAAAAATCTCGAGCTGGTTTTCGATGTCAGTAACCATTGTCGTCTCGAGGCCGGATGGCCAGGAAGTAGAGTTTCACGAGATTGCGATAGCGCCAGGGAATGCGCTCGGCGCTCATGACGTCTTCCTCGGCGAAAGTCGAGCGCTGCCGAACTTCACCGTAGCCGAGGGCCGAATCCTCCTGCCTGCTTTCCTCTTCGAAGATGTTCTCTGGCCGCGGCGGCTCAGGCTCCTCTCCTGTGTCCAGGATTTCGACCTCGAGCTGAACTTCTAGCCGCGTCGGATCACCCAGCTTTACATCGCCACCGAGAGGGTCGCCGGTGGCATGGCCCGAGGGGCCGCCCTGTGGGTCCTCGGAGGCGTCACCCTCCTCGTCGCCACCGCTCTGCCACTGCACCTCATCGCTCGCCATCGACATGCCGACCTGCTCGCCCCCCTCCCCTTCCTGCTGCAGCTGACTGAGCAACTCGGCGAGCTGTTCAGGGTCCATGCTCATGGCCTGCTGGGCCATGGCCTGCTCCAAGCTCTGAAGCTGTTGGGAAGCCTGGTTCATGAGGTCCTGCGCCTTCATTCGATCTGCGAGGGCCTCCATCAGGTCGGCAGCATCCTGGAGCGCCTGCTCCGCCCCCTCAGCGTTCTGCTCTCCGAGTGCCTCGCTTGCCTCCTGCAGCGCAGCGAGCAGATCCTGGAGCTCCTGCTGATCTGATGGAGCAAGTTGATCCATGCGCTCAGCGAGGTCTCCGAGTTGATCGGTCGCGTCCATCTCCGCGAGCTTCTCGGCCAACTCGCGCAGCAACTCGGCTGCCTCTTCCAGCTCCTGGTTCTGCAGCGCTTTGGCCAACTCGTCGAGGGTATCGCTACCCTCCAGATCCTTGCCCAGGTCCTCGAGCCCCTCCTGCAGGGTGCTCATATCGAGGTTGCCTTCCTCGAGGAGATTGCGTGCCTCCTCCATCTCGCGCAGCATCTCCTCCAAGCTCAGCTCGTTCTCCTGCAACCTGCGCAGGGCCTCTTCGAGGCGCTCTCGTGCTTCCTTGGAGATTGCGCGCTCCTCGAGCAACTCACCGGATTCATCGAGAGCCACGGCTTGTGCCATCAATTCTTCGATGACCGAAACCTGCTCGGGGTCGTCGTCACCGAAACCGCCGAAACCGGCGGCGGTGGCTCCGAGAATGCTCCCGGCATCAGGCAGTGGGGCCCAGAGCGAAAGGGCGAAGAGCGCAGCCAACACAACTGCCGTGGCAGAGCCACGCGGGACCGCCATGGGGACCAATTGGACAGGATCGAGTCTCGCGGCGGTGCCCGCGGCGAGGCCGGCCTGATACTCCGTCCAAGGGGTGGGCTCCCCATGGCCGATGAACCAGTATGCGGTTTTGAGCTCGTCCTTCAGGTTCGCGCGGCGGTCAGAAATCCCAGCGGCACGACCCAGCGTCCGGGATCGGGTCGATCGCCACAGCCAGTAGCCAGCAACGAGCAAGCCCCATAGCCCGCAAACCACGCCGATCGAGGGCAGAGGAATCGGAAAGAGTGCGCCCAGTACCTGCAGGAACAGCATCAGCGCAAACAAGACACAGATCGCCACCGTCAGGCCTTTGAGGCCTTCATTGAGGCGTACCCTGCGGTCTACTCGCCGGAGCGTGCCGAGGATCGTGGCTCGATCTGAACTGTTCGTGTCTGACATTCGGGGTCCTGCGGGCGAGCGAAAAATGCCCGTGCGAAATCGTCAGGATTCGCGATCGCCGCCCACCCCTGGGGAAGTCATGGAGACAGACGCAGAATCATCATACGATAGCTCACTTGCCGGACTCTTGCCGCTTTTTGTCAGGACTTCTCGATGGGCCAGGAAACATCGGGTGATCGAATGCGTCGGGCTGCAGCCCGCCAGTGACCAGCTTGACGAGGGCGTCCACTTCGAGCATGTCGTCGAGCTCGAGGTGATTGAGGATCGCGATGGTGGCCGGTGGCACTGAAATCTCCGGATGCGCCTCGATAAACCCGACGAGCTGCAGCCGCTGAGGAGCTCGAAGAACCTGAACTCGTGCCGGCTGCACGTCAAGAGCCTGCGCATCGGTGAGCTCGCGAAAGCTCTCTTCACAAGCGAGAAATGCGCCTCGGTAGCTTCGCCAGGAGCTCGGTGAGGTGACGCCGAGGAGATGGTAGAGGATGCAATCGTGGAGGGTCCACTGGCCGAGAACCGCGTAGTTGCTGCTCTCCCCCCGGGCGCTGAACACCACCTGCAAGGACTCGAGACCGTTGACCGAGGTGCGCTCGCTCTCCTCGATCTGTGCATTCACACCACGCAGGTAGCTGTCCACGTATTCCCGCGCGGTCGTGTTGTCCGGAAGCTCGGCGAGGGTGAGCTGAATCATGGCCCCCTCGCGGGGATCCACTGCGGTAACGGCCTGCCGGCCATTGTTGACCCGCCACCCTACAGGAAACGTCATCGCGAAGCGCAGATCAGGATGAACGAAGCGCTCCCCCCGAAAGTACCCCTCGCGCGGGTTCTCCCCGAAGACAATGCCGTCGACGGCGAGGATGTGCTCGGTGTGGCCGTGAATCAGCTCCTCGGGCCGCACGGAGTAGGCCGCAAGCGAGTCGGCAACCCAGCCGGCACTACGCTCGATGCGATCGTCCACTTGCGGATGCGTCGAGGCCCAACCCGGCACGTTCCGGCGGTCGCTCTGCTGCTCGAGGCTTTGCAGGGTGGCGAAAAACTCCCCGATGCCACGTGGATCGTAGCCGGCGGCAGTTGCGTACCCGATCCCGCGCTCGTCGGCGTCGAGCTCTTGGTCACGTGAGTACTTGAGCAGGAAGAGCCCGCTGACACTCTGGGCCAGCCCCGTGTCCAGGGCAATTTCCCTGAACGTGTCCGACACCATGCCGCCGATGATCATGCCCAACATCGCCAGCCCCGAACGCATCTGGCGACCTGCGCTGTGCTTGCCCGTCACGTGCCCGACCTCGTGCCCGAGAACCCCCGCCAACTCGGCCTCACTGTTCATGTGCGCGAGCAGGCCGCGTGTGACATAGATGAACCCACCCGGAAGCGCGAAGGCGTTGACAACCGGAGAGTCGAGGATCCTGAAAGTCCAAGGCAAATGCGGTCTCTCGGAGACGGAGGCGACCTCCTGCCCCAGGCGATCGACGTAGGCGAGCAACTCCTCGTCCTCATAGAACCCGTACTGGGCCTCGACCTGCCTGTCGGCCTCGCGACCCTGTTCGATTTCCCCCTGGTCCTCCTGAGCCAGTGGCGCGGGCGGTCCGGATGGCAGAACGGCCGGCCTTGCCGCCACCTCCGGCGGGGTGGCAGTCAAACCCACCGGAGCCAGGAAAAAGCACACCAGAAGGGCCAGCAGGGCCAACGGGAACTGTCGCGAGGTGATCATCCGACAATGCTACATCACGGATAGGTCGAATCCTGAGACCAAACAGCAGACCGTGTTGGAGGAATTTGCCCTTGACAGGTTGTCCTGTCTGGTACGAGCATCCCCTGCGTAGCTCTGTGTTGCGGGGCTTCCGATCGTCAAGTCTCAGATTCCCGCCCGGCCCGACAATCGCGGCCGAGCCACCGCTCTCCCAGGAGGAATCACCATGTCCCTGCGAAAGGCCACCAGGCTGATCCTGGCTCTCGTGCTCACCCAGATCGTGATCTTGCCGGCTCTCCCGTCGGCGGTGGCTTTGCCCCAGGAGCCTGCTTCGGTCGGAGAAAGTGCTGTCCAGCGGCCCGTCGGACTCACTGACATCCTTGAATGGAGGCGCATCAACTCCGCCACCGTCTCACATGACGGCCGCTGGTTCGCCTACCGCACCTCACCCAATGAGGGCGACAGCGAGCTCGTCGCCCGGATGACAGCTGGCGATACCGAGCATCGGTACCCCATCGGTGAGGTTCCCCGGGCCAGAGGCTTCGGCGGCGGAGCCAGCTCCAGCCTGGCTTTTTCCGATGACTCCGGCTGGTTGGCCTTCACCATCTACCCGGATCGCGAGGCGGCGCAGAAAAACCGCAAGCAACGCGGGCCATCGCGCAACAAGGTGGGATTGGTCGACCTCGCCAGCGGCGAGAAGCTCGAGTTCGAGGACGTGCGCAGCTTCAGCTTCAGCGGTGAGACCGCCGGATGGGTAGCGTTGCACAAGTACGCGCCCCAGAACCAGTCGGGTGCCGGTGGGCGCGCGCCGGACGATGAGGCAGCAAGCAACGGCGATAGCGCGAGAGGGTCCGACTTGATCCTGCGCGAGCTCTCCAGCGGCCTCGAGCTCAACGTCGGCAACGTCGCAGAGTTTGCTTTCGACAAGTCGGGCCAATGGTTGGCCTGGGTCGTCGATACTGAGGGGCGGTCGGGCAATGGCGTGCAGTTTCGCAACATGAATACCGGCGTCGTGATGCCCCTGGACAGTGGCGATGCCGAATACCAGCGCTTGGCCTGGACGAAAGAGGGCGACGGCTTGGCGGTTTTGAAGGGAATCGACGACGACGGCTTCGAGGATCCCCTGTTCAGCGTTATCGGCTTCAAGGATTTCTCCAACGCGCGGCCGACTCGAGTCGTCTATGACCCGATTGAGGACGAATCGTTCCCCGAGGGCATGACCATCAGCGACGATCGTGAGCCGGCCTGGACCGAGGCGCTCGACGCTCTGCTCTTCGGTATCGTCGAGGTCGAGGCCAAGGAAGAACCGGCGGAGACGGGCGACGAGCCTGGAGAGGGCGAGGGCACGGAAGACGAGACCGAAGGTGACACGGAAGGGGAAGAGGAACAGGTGCCGGAGCGGCCTCGCCCGGGCTCCAACGAGCTCGATCCCGAGGAGAAGCCCGACCTGGTGATCTGGCACTGGCGCGACGAGCGCCTGCAGTCGATGCAGCAGGTGCAAGAAAACCGCGATGAGAACTTCAGCTACCTGTCGATCTATCGCGTCGAAGACAACCGCTTCC
>JAUWTE010000288.1 GCA_030609765.1 Acidobacteriota bacterium | reverse complement strand
CTTCGACCAAGGCCGGGACTGGATCCGGCCCCGCGCCAACAATGTGATTCGTGCGGTCAGGTACCTGCGTGGCGCAGTTGAGCAGGCACGGCGGGTGCTCCTCGTCGCTACTGGCGCCGCGCAGGCCAACCAGGCGGCCGTAGAAGTCCAGAGTTGCAGCCGGGCCCATGCCCCCGAGGATTCCGATTGTGCGCATTAGCGCTCCTTCCCCACCTACATGGCGCCCGGCCGACCACGGGCGCCTGTTCGGCCTAGTCCCCGTCGGTATCCGCCGCCTGAGGGTCCCAGCGCAAAACCGGGCGACGCGCGGCGCCGACCTCGTCCAAGCGACGCAGAAAGGTGGAGTGAGGCGCCCCCTTCACTACGTCGGGATCGGTCTCCGCCTCACCGGCAATGGCGATCATGGCATCGATGAAAACGTCGAGCTCCTCACGGCTGACCGTTTCGGTGGGCTCGAGCATCAAGGCACCCGGCACGACGAGGGGGAAGTAGACCGTGGGCGGATGGTAGCCGTAGTCCATGAGCCGCTTGCAGATGTCCATTGCCGTTACGCCGTTCTTCTTCTGCTTCCGGTCCGAGAAGATCACCTCGTGCAAGCTGATCTGCTGGTACGGCAGGTGATAGTGGCCCTCGAGCTTCACCCGCAGGTAGTTGGCGTTCAGGACCGCGTCTTCTGCCACTTGGCGCAGCCCTTCGGGGCCGAGTGCCCTGATGTAGGCATAGGCCCTCACTAGAATGGCGAAGTTACCCTGGAAAGTGTGGATCTTGCCGATGCTCTGCGGCCGCTGCCAGTCGAGACACAGCATGCCGGAGTCGTCACGCTCCACCGTGGGCCAAGGCAAGAACGGCGCCAGGTGCTCGCGGACCGCGACGGGACCACCGCCAGGACCGCCGCCGCCATGCGGCGTCGTGAAGGTCTTGTGCAGATTGATGTGAAAGACGTCGATGCCGATGTCGCCCGGACGCGTCTTGCCGAGGATGGCGTTGAGGTTTGCCCCATCACAGTAAATCTGCCCGCCGACGTCATGGATGATGCGCGCGATCTCGTCCATCTGATCCTCGAACAGGCCGATGGTGTTGGGATTCGTCAGCATCAATGCGGCAGTGTTTTCATCCGCTTCCGCGGCCAATGCTTCAATATCGATGGTGCCACGGCTATTGCTGGGGATCTCGACCGGCTCGAGGCCACAAAAGCTCGCGGTGGCCGGATTGGTGCCGTGCGCCGAGTCAGGGATCAGCACCTTCGTGCGCTGCTCCCCTCGGTGGGCATGATAGGCAGCGATCAACATGATTCCCGTAAGCTCGCCCTGGGCACCAGCAGCCGGCTGCAAAGTCACCCTGTCCATACCGGTCACTCCGGCAAGAGCCTGCTCGAGCCTCTCCATGAGCTCCAACGAGCCCTGCATCATCGAGTACGGCATATAGGGATGCGCAGCCGCGAAGCCCGGTAGCCTGGCGACGCTCTCGTTCACCCTGGGGTTGTATTTCATCGTGCACGAGCCGAGCGGAAACATGCCCGTGTCGACACCGAAGTTGTGCTGCGAGATGCGGGTGAAATGGCGCACGACCTCGACTTCGGAAACCTCCGGGAAGCCCGCAATGTCGTCGCGAACTTGGTCTGCCCCCCAGCTCTCGACCGGATCGATTTCCGGCACGTCGAGCTTCGGTAATGAATAGCCAACACGGCCGGGAGCGCCATGCTCGAAGATCAGCCCTTCTCTCTTGAGCTGTCCCTGACGAGCCGCACCGCCGCCTGACTGATCGTTCGCGCTCATCGGCACACCTCCGCCAAGGTAGTAACGAGCCGATCGATTTCGGCACGCCGGTGGATTTCCGTGACGCAAACGAGGAGCTGGCGGCTGCGCTCCGTGTCGAACCAGCCGAGTGGAACACCCGGCACGACACCGGCCTCTGAGCACCGATCAACAATCTCGACGGCATCGCCAGGTAGCTGAATCGCAAACTCGTTGAAGTGCGGACCCGTGTAGACCACCTCCAGGTTCGCCTCTGAGGCAATCTGCTGACGCGCGTAGGTCGCTTTGGCCAGGTTCGTCTTGGCTAGATCGCGCACGCCGTTGCGGCCGAGGCTGCACAAGTGGATGCAGGTGGCCAGGGCACAAAGTGCCGTGTTCGTGCAGATATTGGATGTCGCCTTGGCGCGCCGGATGTGCTGCTCGCGGGTAGAGAGCGTGAGCACGAATCCCCGCTCGCCATTTTCGTCCACCGTTTGACCCGCCAACCGCCCCGGCAGGTTGCGCACAGAGCTCTGCCGGCAAGCCATGAAACCGACCAGAGGGCCACCATAGTTGAGACCGTTGCCGAAGCTCTGCAGCTCGCCGACCACGAGATCAGCCCCAACATCCCCTGCCGGCACGGTCAGGCCCCAGGAAAGTGACTCCGAGGTGACAACCACGTACTGTGCCGGGTGATTCTCGAGGTCCGCGCCCGCGGCCTTGAGGTCCTCGACGATGCCGAAGAAGTTCGGCTGCTGAACCACAACCGCCACCACATCGTCATCGATCGGCGGAACGATGGTGCGCCCGTCCTCGCCAAGCGGCATGATCTCGAAGGTCAGGTCCCGGTAGGTAGCGTAGGTTGCGGCAACCTCCCTGTAGATGGGGTGCAACCCCTCGGACCAAAGCACCTTTCCGCCCTGGCGCCGCAGACGCCTTGCCATCAGGATCGCCTCGGCCACGGCACTACCGCCGTCGTACATCGAGGCATTGCATACGTCGATGCCTGTGAGAAAGCAAATAAGGCTCTGAAACTCGAAGATGTATTGCAGCGTCCCCTGGCTGATCTCCGCCTGGTATGGCGTGTAGGAAGTCAGAAACTCCTGTCGCTGGATCAGCGCATCGACGTGGGCCGGAACGTAATGGGGGTAGCAACCAGCGCCCAGGAAGGAAAGAACCCCCTGAGCCGGCCCATTGCTGTCCGCCAGCTCACGCAGATGACGCGCCAGCTCGACCTCCGCCAACGCCGGTTCGACCGGTAGCTGCCCGGAGAAACGCGAACTGGCGGGAATCGAAGCGAACAGGTCGTCGATGCTATCCACACCGATGGCCTCCAACAGGGCACGGCGATCATCCGGCCCCTGCGAGAGGTACTTGCCGCCCCCGTAGGGATCGTTGGTCTTGGTCATTTTGCCCCCGTGATAGGAACTATCCTCAGCGGCCCTCAGTCGCCCTCTGCGGTCTCTTCGAGGAACTTCCTGTACTCGTCGGCACCCCATAGGGTCTCCGCCACCGCGGCATCGTCGAGACGCACGCGCACCATCCAGGCACCAGCGTGAGGATCATCGTTGACGAGCTCCGGGGCGTCGATGAGACCTGTGTGGACCTCGGTGATCTCACCAGAAACCGGGGCGACCAAATCGGAGACGGCCTTGACGGACTCGATGGTACCGAACGGCTGGCCCTCCTTGATCTGAGCTCCAACCTCGGGCAGCTCCAAATAGACGACGTCGCCGAGCTCGTTCTGAGCATGATCGGTGATGCCCACGGTACCCACATCGCCCTCGAACGAAACCCACTCGTGATCCTTGGTGTAGCGATAACTGTCAGGGTACTCGGCCATCCGTTGCTCCTTGTCTAGTTGTGCTCCTGCCTACCTGGGGCGCTTGTAGAATGGCGTCTTTACCACGGTGGCAGGAACCGCCTTGCCGCGAATCTCGATAGCGATTTGCGTCTCCGGTTCCGCCAACTCCGATGGTAGATAACCCAGTCCGATGCCCTTCTGCAGGGTCGGGCTATGACTGCCACTGCTAACCATCCCAATCTCGGCACCATCACCGGCGTCAAGGATCGGATAGCCATGCCTAGGCAAGCCTCGGCCGTCGATAACAAAACCGGCCAATCGTTCCAGTGTGCCCGTGTCCAGCTCCTCTAGCAGAACCTGCCTGCCGTTGAAGGGGCCCTTGCCCGGCTTCACCACCCATTCCAGCCCAGCCTCGACCGGGGAGCGGGTTGCATCCATGTCATGGCCATAGAGCAGCATGCCCGCTTCGAGGCGAAGTGTGTCCCGGGCACCGAGCCCGATGGCCTGCAGACCCTCTTGCTGCCCTGCCGCCATCAACGCATCCGCGAGGGCAACAGCACCTCCAGCGGGGAGATACACCTCAAAACCATCTTCACCGGTGTACCCGGTGCGAGAGACAAGAGCATCCAGCGAATCGAACTGTGTCCAGCCGCAGCGGTAGTAGCGGATCGACGACAGGTCGAGGGAAATGACTCGGGCCAAAATCGCTTCGCTGCTCGGTCCCTGAATGGCGAGTTGGGCCCACTGGGAGCTCTGGTCCTCGACCTCGAAATCCCCGTCGGTCTGTCCGGCTTGTTCCTTCACCCAGGCTACGTCTTTGGGAGTCGTTGCGGCGTTGACGACCAGCAGATAATCATCCCCATCGAGGCGATAAACGAGCAGATCATCGAGAACGCCACCCTCGAAATTGGTCATCACTGTATATCTGGCCTGTCCCACCTCGAGGTTGCCCATGTCGTTGGTGACCAACTTCTGGACAAACGCGAGGGCGTCGCCGCCACGAACGCGAATCTCGCCCATATGACTGACGTCGAACAGGCCGGCCCGCTGCCGCACGGCGTTGTGCTCCGACACGATTCCAGCGAACTGCACCGGCATGTGCCAGCCACCGAACTCCACCATCCGGCCACCGTGTTGGATGTGCCAGGCGTGCAGTGGAGTCTTCTTCAAATCAGCGGACATGGGACTTTCTCGGGAAGCTCTTCGGGAATCGACGATGATGGAGCGAGAATCGCGCTCCACCGTCCCAAGTTACCATAGCAGGCAGTGGTGAAAGTCTCGTTACGCCGCCAAGAATGCAGGTGCTGGGCGCCGCGAGGTAAGCGAACAGTCATGAGCGCCTCTGCGGCTCTCGACGTCGAGATTCCGCGGCTACCGCAGCG
>JAUWTE010000075.1 GCA_030609765.1 Acidobacteriota bacterium | reverse complement strand
TCCCATGAAGGCAAATCGTGACCTCGGAGCTCAGGGGCTCTCTCCAGTAGCCCCTTTCGATAATCGCTACTGATATGAGCATATGTGAGATATGATTATGAGCATAACCCTGCCTGAGATCTCACCCATGGCCATCTCAGAAGAACGCCTCCAACTCCTGCTTCCCAAGCGCCTCAAGCGCGCTGTGCAGGAGCGCGCCCGACGTCTCGGGTTGAGCGTCGGCGAACATATCCGGCGGCTCATTGAAACTGACCTCGACGAAGCGGGCCAGCGCCGAGCTGGGGTGAGCTTTCCGTTCGGGGACCAGCCGATTCACACGGGTCGCACGCAAGGCTCCGTCGATCACGACCGGATGACATAGTGGGTAGGCGCTTGTTCATCGACACGAGCGCCTTCATCGCGCTCGAAGAAGCCGACGACATCAACCATCCTCGCGCCATCTCATTCCGCGATTCGATGGCAGGCGGGGCCTACCGTGAGTTCGTAACAAGCTCCTATGTGTTCGATGAGCTGATGTCCTGGTTCTCTCGCTATCCTGACAAAAAGGTCGAGATGGGGGACAAGCTGCGCAGTGGAATCGTGCGCTTGGAGTGGGTCGACCGCGCCACGGAGGAGGCAGCCTGGAGGCTGCTTCGCGCTAACCCACACCTGCCCTTCTCGCTCACTGACTGCACGTCGTTCGTGATCCTCGATCGACTCAAGATCAAGGATGTGTTCACCTTCGATGAGGACTTCGCCCGGCGCGGCAAGTACCGGCTACTGCCGAATCCCTGACGTTCGAGCCGCAACGCCACCCGCACTGGTACCGCGGCGCCACTTGCACTGGTAGGGCGGCGCCAACTTCACCGGTAGCGCAGCGCCAACTTCACTGGTAGCGCAGCGCCACCATCGGGTCGACCTTCGCCGCACGCCGCGCCGGTAGGTAGGTAGCGATCAGAGAAACGGCGGCCAGAATGAGTGGCGCAACGGTGAAGGCCAAGGGGTCGAGTGCGCTGACGCCATAGAGCATGCTGCTCAAGAGCCGGGCAATGACGGCGGCAATCATCAATCCCAACACTACGCCGGCGGCGGTCAAGACGATGCCTTCCCTCAGAATCAACCAGAGCGCGTCGCGCGTGGTGGCCCCCATGGCCATCCGAATACCGATCTCACGGCTGCGCTGGGCGACAGTGTAGGACTTCACCCCGTAGACGCCCACCACCGACAGGAACAAGGCGAGCCCACCGATGATGCCGAAAACGTTTGCTCCGAGTCTGACCAGCCAGAGGCTCGTGCTCCCGGCGATGTGATCCTCCAAGCTCCTCAGCTTCAAGATCGGCAGCGTCTGGTCGATCGCCTGAATCTCTCGCCGGATTGCCTGCAGCGCGGAGGCCACGGCGGTCTCGCTGGTGGAGGATGCTCGAACGTGGATGTGCATTCCGGCCTGAAAGTTCTGGCCGTGGGGCACGTAAACATGTGGCCTCTCCTCACTGCCGAAGATGTCGTCTCGCACCGTCGGCACGACCGCAACGACCTCCATTTCGTTGGTGCCACGATCTTCAGGCTCGCGACCGAAGCCGATATAGCGCCCGACGGGATCCTCGTCCGGCCACAGCCTGTCGGCCAGAGCTTCATCGACGATTGCCACCCGGGGGCCGCCGTCCGACTCTGCCTCCGATAGGCTGAAGTCACGCCCTCGTAAAATGGGCACCCCCAAGGTGTCGAAATAGACGTTTCCGACAGCGACGTAGCGAGCGGAGACCGTTTCGATCTCGTCCGAGCCACTGGCTGAGGTCGCAGGCAGGTCCTCGGCGCGCCGGACACGTCGCCCGTCCGAAACGTTGCCATAGGGAACGGTCGCCGCGACGCTCGTCGACTCTACGCCGGGGATGCCTTCGAGGGTCTCTTTCAGTCTTAGGTATAGCTCCCTGCTACGGAAGTCATCGTATCCAACCAGAGAGGGATCGATTTCTACGAGAATGCCGCCCTCCAGGCTGAAGCCCGGGTCGGTATTCGCGGCCTCCATGGCGGCGCGTACGAAAAGCCCGGCTGCCGTCAGCAGGGCGAGAGAGAGCGCAATCTGACTGACCACCAACAGGTTGCGTCGCGCGAAGAGGCCGCCGCGGCGGCCCTTTTGTTGAGCCTCGCCTGCCTGCTCCTTGAGGTCCGCCATGACGTCGGGCTGTGACAGCTTCCATGCCGGGCCGAAGCCGAACAGCACGGTACCGAGCACGCAGAATGCCGCCGTCGCCAGCAGCACGCGATGATCGGGTGCCGTGTTGATCACGATGTCCATGGACATCGAGGTCATGGTGAGGATCTCGTACATCGACGCCTGCAGGATACTGCCGGCCCAGTAGGCCACGAAGAGGCTGGCGACCCCCGCGAGAACGGACAGCAGAAGGCCCTCGGTGAGGAGCTGGCGCAGAATTCGCAGCCGCCCGCCACCAATAGCAACGCGGATGGCGAACTCCCTGCGTCGCGCGGTGCCCCGGGCGAGCAACATGTTGGCCAGGTTGAGGCAGGCGATCAGCAGCACGATGCCGGTCATGGTCATCAGCACAAGGGCAACCACGGAGAGTTGGTCATCCGACTCAGGGTCTGTGCTGATGGAGAGCCTGGACAGAGGTCCCACAGTGAACGTGTAGTCCTCGTTGATGGCCGGGTAAGCCTCGCCCAGTCGGCCGGCCACCACGGCGAGCTGAGCGTCCGCCTCCTCATAGCTCAAACCCGGGCGCAATCGCCCCACTACGAACAGGTTGTGATTGTCGCGATCGTCCAGGGTTTGCCCGTCGCTGGAGTTGAATATGTCGCTCTGCAACAGGTGGTGCATACCGAACGGCAGATGTAGCTCCGGCGACATGATCGCGGTTCGCCCGGTGAATCCTCGCGGGGCGATGCCGACGATGGACAGCACTCGGCCATTCGCCCGCAGGGTCTTCCCCACCAGGTCGGGATCCTCCCCACTTCGGCTCCAGAACTCGTAGCTGACGATGGCCACCGGGATCTCGCTGCCCGGGGCCTCCTCTTCTGGGAGGAAGGTGCGGCCACGGAACATGGCAACGCCAAAAGTGTCGAAGTAGTTGTATGAAGAAAATTCTGCAAATACGCGGCGCGTATTCTCACCGTCGGCTAGCCCGACCATCGTCAGATCGTGGGCCATCAGGCTGGAGAAAACGGTGTCGGCCTCGCGAAGGTCCTTGTAGTTGAGATAGGAGTTGCCCCGGTAGGAGTCAGGCCGGACGCTATTCTTGTTGTAGATGGCGACCAGCTCGTCGGGAGCCTCCGCCACGATGGGGCGCAAGAGAATCGAGTTCACGAGAGAGAAGATCGCCGTGTTCGCGCCAATCCCGACCGCCAGCACGAGAACCGCAACGGCAGTGAACCCGGGATTCTTCAGAAGCATGCGGACCCCGTAACGGAGGTCCTCCCATAGATTTTCCATGACCTGCCAACCTAGGTTGCTCGTTCTGTCCTTGGCGCGAGGTACATTTCAGCCTGGATATCCCAACGGATCGCGGCCGCGCGGGTGCAATGCCAAGCGATCATCCCGTTGCGGCGTTACCCTATAGAACGCGAATGGCACCGAAATGGTTTCTCCGAATGGAGTCCAGCATATCGCAGCCCGTGTCAGGGACCGCGGACGACCCATCTGGGGCCGACAGAAGGCGAGAAGGCATTCATGACCTCCAAAGAGCGCGTCATTGCCGCCATCAACCACCAACTCACCGACCGCGTGCCCCTCGACGGCTACTTTAGACAGGACGTCTGGTCGATGCTGGAAGTTCATTTCGGCACGAAAGATGCCGACGCCATCATGGACGAGCTCGGTCTCGATATCCGCTATTCGATGATGGAGCCGAGCTTTTCATTCGCCGAGAAGGCCGTCCCCTCACCGTGGCAGATCCCCGAAATCGGGGTCGGGCGGAACAACCTGGTGATCCAGATGGACAACGGCTGGCTCGAAGACGAGTACGGAATCTGCCGCGTCCCCAACGATGCCGGCATGTATTGGCACTACTCGCATCATCCGCTGGCCAAGGCCGGGATTGAAGAGATCAACGCTTACGAGCTCCCGGACCCGACGCTGCCGGAACGCTACGAGCCCGTCACCGCCGACGTCGCCAAGTGGGGCGATGAGTACTTCACCGTCGCCGAGCTCTGGAATCTCTTCAAATCGTGTTGGGAGCTGCGGGGCTTCGAACAATACATGATGGATCTGGGCTCGGAGCCGCAGATCGTGGAGACCTTGGCCGACCGGTTCCTGGAGCATCGCATCGAGCAGTCCAAGCAGCTCCTGAAGTGCGGCATCGACATGATCGTCATCATGGGCGACATCGCCATGCAAAACACGATGATGATCTCCCCTGCAATGTGGCGGCAGTACTTCAAACCAAGGCTGAAGACCTGGATCGAAGAGGTGCGACGGGAGCGCGATGTCTACTTCATGTTCCACAGCGACGGCAACATGGAGGCGATCTGCGAGGACCTGATCGAGATCGGCTTCGACATCATCAACCCCATCCAGCCCGAGAGCATGGACGTAGAGGAGATCAAGAGCCGCTACGGCGACCGGGCGTGCCTGCACGGCACCATCTCCCTGCAGAAGACCCTGCCGTTCGGCTCGGTTGACGACGTTGCCGACGAGGTCCGTCACCGCGTCTCGGTCATCGCCAAGGGCGGCGGGTTGATACTCTCGCCGTCGAACACGATTCAGCCGGATGCTCCGCTGGAGAACATCCTGGCCCTTTATGACACGGCCCGGAGCCTGCCGGTCGAGGACTAGAATGCCGACTGCGCGGGGCCGCGGAAGTACCTCACGATCAAGGGAGGATGAAATGAAGCCACTCGACAGGCGTGAGTTCATTGCCCGAGCCGCCGCGGGAGCCTCGGTACTGGCGGCTGCGGGAGTTCCAGCCGCGGGCGCGGCCGGCGAAGGGCCGGCTAGCTCGCGGGCCTCTTCGTTTCCTGGCCTTGCCGATCCAGTCTTTCGCCCGCTGCCCCTCGGCGCCATCCAGCCCCGTGGCTGGCTCGCTCGCCAGCTTCGCATCCAGGCCAACGGTCTCAGCGGCCACCTCGACGAGTTCTGGCCCGATGTGGGTCAGAGCAAATGGTTCGGCGGCGACGCCGAGGGCTGGGAGAGGGCTCCCTACTGGCTCGACGGTGTGATTCCCCTCGCATGGACTCTCGACGATGCCGCCCTGAAGGAAAAGGTCAGCGGGTACGTCGGACAGATCATCGAGAGGCAACGCCCCGACGGCTGGTTCGAGCCCGTTCCGGTCGGAGCAAGCGAGGCCAGCGAACAGCCCTACGACATGTGGGCGATCTTGCTGGTTCAGAAGATGCTCGCCCAGTATCACGATGCGACCGGCGACGAGCACGTCTTCGACTCTCTGGTGGCCAGTCTCCGAGCGCTCGGACCGGGCTTGGAGCAGCAGCCACTGTTCAACTGGGGCAAGTACCGCTGGTTCGAGGGGCTCGTTCCTGCCTTTCACGTCTACGGAATCACCGGCGATGCCTGGCTGCTCGATCTCGCCCGCCTGCTGCGGGAGCAAGGCACCGACTACAAGGCTCTCTACGCCGATGATGAGATGGCTTTCCCGACCCCCCGCCGGGGGCTGTGGACCTGGGACAAGCACGTGGTGAACACCGGAATGGCGCCCAAGGCGGCAGCCCTTTCCTGGCGCCTCGATCAGCAGCCCGACGATCGCGAGTTTCCGGCGAGGATGCTGGCCTTTCTCGACCGCTACCACGGCCAGGTCAACGGCATGTTCACCGGTGACGAGTGCTTGTCGGGCAAAAACCCCGTGCAGGGAACCGAGCTCTGCTCCGTGGTCGAGCTCATGTACTCGTTGGAGATCGTCCTTTCCGTGTTTGGTGACGCTGCCTTCGGTGATCGCCTCGAGCGGGTCGCCTACAACGCCCTGCCTGCCACCTTCTCTCCCGACATGTGGGCGCATCAGTACGACCAGCAGGCCAACCAGGTGCAGTGCACCATCAACCCCGATCACATGTGGAGCACCAACGGTCCCGAGTCCAACATCTACGGCCTCGAGCCCAACTACGGCTGCTGCACGTCGAACATGCATCAGGGCTGGCCCAAATTTGCCGCCCATCTGTGGATGAAGACGACCAACGACGGGATTGCCGCCGTTGCCTATGCTCCCAGCGTGGCGCACTTCAACTCCGGCGACACGCCGGTGATCGTGGCAATGGACACCGAATACCCATTCCGCGAGACGCTGACGATCACGGTGAGCCCGGATCGACCGGCTCGTTTCCCCCTCCTGTTGCGCGTGCCTGCCTGGACCGAGGGCGCCACGGTTACCGTGGACGGAGGCTCAGCAGAACCCATGGATTCCGGCGGCTTTCACCGCCTCGAAAGAGAATGGCGCGGCGGGAGCGGCGGCACCTCTGTCACCCTTCATTTCCCCATGCGACCGAAGGTCACGAATCGCTACAACCAGGCCTATGCCATCGAGCGCGGTCCGCTGGTCTACAGCCTCTCACCAGAGGAGGAGTGGACACGCGTGAACGCCGAGGAGCCACACCGGGAGCTGCCGCACGGCGACTTCGAGGTGCGGCCGGCGTCGGCCTGGAACTACGCTCTTCTGCTCGACCCGAAGGACCCGGCCGCGGGGCTCGAGTTCGAGGAGAACCCGGTTGGTGAGATGCCGTTCTCACCCGAGGGCGCTGGTATGCAAGCCCACGTGCGCGGCCGCAAGCTGCCACGCTGGGAGCTGCGACACGGCTGGGCGGATGAGGTGTTGGTTGCCCCGCAGACCTCCGAGGAGCCGCTGGAGAGGCTGACGCTGATCCCCTACGGCTGCACCAATATCCGCGTCACTGAGTTCCCACGCCTGAAGGAATGACGTCCGGCCACGAGCGACTCACCCAGGCTAAACCGCATTCATCCACTCGATGGGGTCGAGGCGCGGCGCGTAGGGCCGGCGAGGCGCTGCGGACTACCTGGCCAGCAACTCGGCGCGAACGAGCATCGGCGGCAGGGCGCCGATGGTAAGGAGGGCGTCGTACAGCTCGCGGGGCTCTTCGGGCGCGCCGTACTTGGCAATCCACTCCTCACGCATCTGCTCGATCTTGACCATGCCGATCAGGTAGCCGAGAAAGTAGGTCGGCCGCTCTGTGTACATGCCGACCTCGAGCTCGGCCGCCATGCGATCGAAGCGGATCTCTTCGACCATGAAGTCGACGGCCTCGTCGAAGGTCATCTGCCCGGTGTGGAGGCTGGCATCGAGGATGACTCGCGCCGCCCGCCAGAGACGGTTGCGAAGCTGGGTCAGCTTCACGTCATCACCTTGCAGAAATCCTTCTTCGTACATGAGCTGCTCAGTGAACAGGCCCCAACCCTCGGAGAAGATCGCTTCGTTCACGTAGTGGCGCAGCTTGCGTGGGTTCTCGTACATCTTGAGCGCGTGCGAATGATGCCCTGGGTAGGCTTCGTGCACCGCGATGATCGGAACCCAGGCCGTGTGGTGGGCGGATAGCCGCGCCTCGTGTTGCTCCGGCGTCAAGCCTTCCTCGATCGGGGTCAGAACCAGCCGCCCCTGCAGATCGTCGTCCTCCGGACCGACGCTGTCGAACGTGCCGAAGGGTGAGGAGCGGCGCTGCGCCGGCGGGGTGTCGACGGTGATGACCTCTTCACCGGCCGGCAAGGTCAAGATTTTGTGCTCGATGACGAACGCCTTGGCCGCATCCATCTGCTCCTGGTAGGCCTGCTTCAGCCCCTCAGCCGTGGGGTGATCCTTCTTTAGCTCCTCGTACACCTCGACCCAGTGCTTGCCAGGCGAGATGCGCTCGGCCACCTCCTGCGCTTCGGCCACCGTGCTCTCGAATACCTCTCGGCCGATGGCGATGATGTCGTCGGCGTCTTCATCCATCAGCCAACGATGCTTCAGGGTGTAGTCGTAGTGTTCCCTGCCGATCGCCCAGCTCCCGTCGGAACGGGGCAGCAGGTCGGTCTCGATGAATTCCAAGGACGACTCGAGCGCGGCGAGGGCCTCGGCGCCTGGTGCAGCCGCCTCGTCCGAGAGTGCGGGGAGCGTCGGGAGCCCGTTGCGCAGTACATCGACGGTCGCCTCGGCCTGGTAGATCGCCTCGCGGGTCGTGCGCTCGGGCGGGCGGCCTAGGTTCGCCCGCCCCTGCTCCAACGCCGCCGGGACAGCGCCCAGCAGGACCGTTGCCCGCTCCTGGTCGACCTGGTCTGCCGCAGCCTGACCCTCGGCCTCCAGCCCCCCGCTCATGCCGGCCGCGAACAGCCCCGAGACCTGGCGCACGGGAACGTACAGCAGTGGCTGAGTCTCCCACGCCCGTCGCCGCTCGCTGTTGTAGATGTCGGATTCGAGCAGGGCGATCATCACGCGACGGTCGGTCTGCTCGGGCAGCGACAGCCCCTCGGAATCGACCGCCTGCAGCCGCGCCAGCAGATCGCGCTGTGGCTGGATGCGCGCCGCGAACCGCTCGGGCGAGAAATCGGGCGCACCGTTCTCGCTCAGAGCCTCCGTGCTCCAGTCGCTGCTGCGCCGGCCGCGGATCTCGAGGTATTCATCGACCAGGGCGTCGAGATGAGTGCTCGGATCGACCTGTGGCGTCGACGCAGAGCAGCCGCCGCTCACGATGATGAAAAGGGACATAAAGAAGAGAGAGCTCGTACGCGGGCGCGCGGCGGCGATCATCGGTTGGCTCCTTCGCAGAATCATGGGGCGCCAGGCTAGCGGTCTCGGGGAATTGTCCGGCTTTTCGAATACCTTAGTGGATTATCAGGATGCGCGAATTCGGGGGGTAGATCCACTCGACCCCGTTGATCGTCACGAGGGCGTTGTCCTCGAAGTTGATCGACATGCGGGTGCCATCGTCCATTGCCGTATGGACGACAAACTCGAACGCGAACAGGTTGTTGTGCTGGATCACCACGTGGGCGCGGTCGGGACGGAACGGGGCCATCGACGGTCCCACCGCGGCCTCGCTATTGCCCGTGTTGCCAACGGTGTGACAGTCAATCGAGATGCCGCTGCGGGGATCGTCGCCCAGCGCATTGATGATGTCGCGGTCACGCCCGTCATCCACGAACGGTGTATAGACGAAGCCCTCCGCCTCCAATGCCTCAGCAAGATGTGCCAGCGTCTCACCGGCAGTGCGGCCGACCTTGATGTTGTCCTTGATGATCTGGCGGGCCTGGTAACCCCTGTCCCAGGCGTGCTGGATGTCGGCGGGCGGGGCAGTCTCCCCCTCGCGCAACACGTACGCGTGACGCTTGAAGTCGGTGCCGAAGTTCAGGTAGCGGATCCCCATGTCGTAGGAGAGAAAGTCGCCACGCCGGATGGCCTCGTCGCGACCGCGTCGCCGCCCCCTGCCGCCCTCCGCTGTGCGTGAAATGCCTGGCGTGCTGATGCCAAACGAGGGCCGCACGCCCATCTCGAGAAGACGCTCCTGCACCCACCAGCCGACATCGCGAGGTGTGGTGACGCCAGGTACGATGATCTCGTTCGACAGCGCCGTCTCGAACAGCCGTCGGGTCATCTCGCCGGCGGTGGCAAAGGCTGTGATCTCGCTATTGACGCGCCGCACGCGAAAATCGGTGATGAGCTGGTCGGCCGAAACCAGCCTCTCGGCGTAAACCGGCCCGAGCGTCTCGACGAGCTTCAGGTAGTCGGTGTGCGACATGCCGTCGGCAACACCGATCCACTCCGAGCTGTTGATCGCGATGCGTTGTGGGTCACGCTCATCGACCAGCGCTCTGAGGTCATCGAGGGATCCGACCATGTCGTACACCGACCGGTCATCCAAGTGGAACGGACTCAGCACGATACGCTCGATGCGGTCGCCGCCACGGTCGGTGAATACGAAAGTCCCGAACTCCGCGCTGAGATCCAACTCCAGCGGATCGGGATTACCCATGCGGATCGAGTGGATCCACATGTCGATGTCGTTGTCGCGCATTGCCCCCGGCAAGATCAGGTCGAACTTCTCTTGCCGGATCAGGTTCAGCGTTTCCCAACGAGCCCTGGCATCGAGCACGCGCGGTTCCTGGGATGCGACCGTCTGTGCGCCG
>JAUWTE010000484.1 GCA_030609765.1 Acidobacteriota bacterium | reverse complement strand
GACTCGCTGCTCGCGGGTATCACTTCCGCATTGCAGGGCGGCACGAAGGTGACCCTAGTAGGCTTCGGGACCTTCAGCGTTTCCCATCGTAAGGCTCGCACCGGCCGCAATCCGCAGACCGGCGCCACCATTCAGATCGCTGCCAAGCGCGTTCCCAAGTTCACCGCCGGCAAGGCCCTGAAAGACGAAGTCGCCTAGCACCGCGGAGCACGAAATCCGGCGGTATGACCGGCCCGCAATGGTCGGTCATACCGCCTTTTTTCTTGGCCCGCTCTTCTTCTATTAAGCCTGCAAGTCTCCTGGCGTTTCGTCGCGAGGGCGCGGAGAGAGCCCTGCAGGCTAACGGTAGCGAGTGGCGATGATCTTCAGGCCGTCGAGCGTGAGCAGCGGATCGACGATCTCGATGCGCTTGCACAGGGCCGCGATCCGCTTGGCCCAGCCGCCCGTGGCAACAACTTCGATGGGCACGCCCATTTCCTCGGTGATGCGGAGAATCAGGCCGTCCACGAGGTCGACGTAGCCATAGTAGATGCCCGCCTGCATGCTCTCAGTGGTGCTGCGGCCGATCACGTGCCGCGGCTCGGTAATGTCGACTCTCGGCAGGCGCGCCGCACGACGATACAGAGCATCCGCCGAGATCCCGATGCCCGGCGCTATCGTCCCGCCAAGATAGGCGCCGTCGGCGTCGATGACATCGAAGGTCGTAGCCGTACCGAAGTCCACCACCATCACGGGTAGGCCGTACTTCTCTCGCGCCGCCACGGCGTTGACAATCCGATCCGGGCCCACGTCCTGAGGAGCGTGGTACCGAATCGGCAGGTCATGCACCACCGTGGCCGATACCATGAGAGGCTCGACGTCGAAGTACTCGCGGCCGAGCTGTTCGAGAACACACTCAAGAGGGGGACCGACACACGACACCACCATGCTGCTCACCTCGGCTGCATCGATGCCCTCGAGGTTGAATAGCGTGCGGGCGAGGATCCCGAACTCGTCGACCGTGCGTGCCCGATCGGTCGTCAATCGCCAGTGGACCCTGAGGTCCGACCCCTCGAAGACCCCCAACAGGCTGTGGGTGTTGCCGACATCAATTGCGAACAGCACCGCCACTCTCCTCAGCTTCGGATGAATGGGTCCTGGTGTCCTGACTCAGGACACTATAGGTCACCGAACTCGGTCAGGAGCTGGAAGGCCCGGTAGCGCTGGGCGATCGCCTCCTGATCGAGGTTGCGAATTCCCGCGAGGCTGAACTCTTCCACACAAAACGAAGCCATCACGCTGCCGGCAACCACGGCACGACGAAGGGGCGCCGGTCCGCTCTCTCCACAACTGGCAAGGTAGCCCATGAAGCCACCAGCGAACGTATCTCCAGCGCCCGTCGGGTCGGCGAGCTTGTCGAGCGGGTACGCCGGGGCAAAAAACCTCTCGTCGCCGGAGAACGCCAGCACACCGTACTCCCCGCGCTTGATGACCACTGCTGTGGGGCCCATCCCCATGATCTCGCTCGCCGCCTCGACCAGGTTGTAGCGCTGCGACAGCTGCCGCGCCTCCTCGTCGTTGACCACAAGAATGTCGACCTTACGCAAGAGCCGGTGAAGGGCCTCCAGCTTGCCGTCGATCCAGAAGTTCATGGTGTCGCAGGCCACCAGCCGAGGGCTTTCGACCTGCTCCAGCACCGCCATCTGCAGCTCGGGATCGATATTGGCCAGAAAGACATATGGAGACTCGAGGTACTCCTGCGGCAGCTTGGGCTGAAAGCTCTCGAAGACATTGAGCTCGGTGAACAAGGTGGTGCGCTCGTTCAGGTTCTGCGAGTACTCGCCGCCCCAGCGAAACGTGCGCCCAGCCGCCCGCTCGATACCGCGGACATCGATCCCGTGCTCGTCGAATACCGCCAGATGCTCATCGCCGAAGTCGTCACCCACCACGGCGACGACGTTGACAGGAGAAAAATAGGAGGCAGCCACGGAAAAGAAAGTGGCGGCACCACCCAGTGCGTTGTCGACCTCACCGAAGGGCGTCCGCACGGTGTCGAAGGCCACGGAACCAACTACGACGATGCTCATTGATTTTCCTCGGGCAGGCCCAGCAGCAGGGCGAAACGCTTGAGGTGCTCTTCCGGAATCTGAGCCGGATCCGCAAGCAAGGCGTACTGCAGCGCGGTGGAGCAACCACAGGTCCGCTCAGCGGGCACCCTGGAGACCGCCTCCAGCAGGATGCGCTGGGCATCCTCGACGTTATGGTGCAGGTTGGCGAGGATCATTTCGGCCGTGACCTCTTCCTCCTCCTCGTGCCAGCAATCGTAGTCCGTGACCATTGCCATCGTCGCGTAGCAGATCTGTGCCTCGCGGGCGAGCTTGGCCTCGGTCAGATTGGTCATGCCGATGATGTCCATCCCCCAAGAGCGATACAGCTCGCTCTCGGCCCGGGTCGAGAACTGCGGCCCGTCCATGCACAGGTAGGTGCCGCCGCGGTGGTAGTGGCAACCGGCTGCGTCGGCGGAGTCGACCAGAATATTGGCCAGCTCGCCGCAAACCGGATCCGAAAACGACACGTGCGCCACGATGCCATCCTCGAAGAAGGTCGCCTTGCGACCGCGCGTACGATCGAAGAACTGATCGGGTATCACGACGTGCAGGGGCTCGATGTCCTTCCTCAGGCTGCCCACAGCTCCCATCGACAGCAACCGCTCCACGCCGAGGCTCTTGAAGCCATAGATGTTGGCTCGATAGGGCACCTCGTGCGGGCTGTATCGATGACCGCGTCCGTGGCGCGCCAGAAAGGCAACCGGGACACCTTGCAGAGAGCCGAGAATGTAGGCGTCCGAGGGCTCCCCGAAAGGAGTCGAGAGCCTGACCTCTTCCCGGTCGTCCAGTTGCCCCATTTCGTAGAGTCCGCTCCCACCGACCACACCGATTCGCGTCTCAGGCATAAGGCTCCTCATGAGGGTTGCGCAAAGGCTCCTGCTTCAGCCACGCGCCATGAGCATCTCGCGAGCGTGCTCACGTGTCGCTTCCGTAATCTCCAAACCTCCTAGCATACGCGCCAGCTCATCGACTTGCTGTTCTGGATCGAGGCTCTCCACCTGCACCACCGTTCTCCCATCCCTCTCGTGCTTGCTGATCGAGATGTGTGCATCGGCGTAGGCTGCAACTTGTGGAAGGTG
>JAUWTE010000183.1 GCA_030609765.1 Acidobacteriota bacterium | reverse complement strand
CTCCGGTCTTGACGAGCATGTGTCCGATGCTCTGTCCCTCCGAAGGTCGCTCGATGAAATGCTCCGGCTCTCGATTCGGTAGTCCCGTCGGATGCGCGAGAATCACGACCTCGCCCTCGAGGCCCTTCGCTTTATGCAGATTCATGACGCGCACCACATCCTCTCTGCCGGGTTGCAGCGGTGCCTCCGCATCGTCGTTGTCGAGGGCCTCTTCCAGGACCTGCAGCGCCGCGTCCAGTGAGCTATCTCCCGACAGGGTGGCGGCTCGGATGGAGTCGATCGCATAGGCGAGGGCTCCGGCGTTGCTAGCCCCGAGCTCCCCGGTTGCGGTATACGGAAGCAGCCCGAGCTCCTCGACGATTTCGGCGACGGCGGCGTCGGCGGGGAGATCGCGAGTCTGTTTCCACCAGGTATACAGTCGGGCCAGAGCACTTTCGACGGCTGATTCAGGCTCGTCGATCGGTTGCATGAAGCCGAGACTGCCACCCGCGAGCCGATAATCCGCGAGCTCCTCGTAGTCGAGGCCGAAGAACAGCCCCACCAGAACCGCCAGAGTCAGCACATCGTTGTCGGGGTCTTCGAACGCCTTTAAGAGCAGGATCAACTCCTCGAGCTCGCGGGCGATGCCGATCCCGGAGCCGGTCACCTGAACCGGGATATTCCTGCGTTCCAGTGCCGCCGCGTACTCGTGCAGCATCTGCTTTCGATACGTGAGCACCAGAAAATCACCGGCCTCGCAATCGTCGCTGTCCAAACGCGCGGAGATCCAGGTGGCGATCGCCTCGGCGTCGGCGCGGGCTATGTCTGCCATGTTGTTTTTGACATCCGTGATTCGGTACCAGTAGACGCCCTGCCGGGCATGGTCCTCTTCCTGAACGTTCAGGGGTGCGAACGCGGCTTGCTGTGGCGTGGCCTCGGCGGGAAACACCTGGCTGAACACCTCGTTGACGAAGGTCTCGATCGGTGCCCTGGAGCGGAAGTTCGAGGTCAATTCGAGAACCTCTCCAAACTCCTCGAACCTCGATTTCACCTGGTTGTAGACGGCGATATCGGCTCGCCGAAAGCGATAGATGCTCTGCTTAGGGTCACCGACAACGAACAGGGAGCCCGGCTTCGGCACTGCCTGACGCCAGTCATCGATGGTCGGGTCGCTCGAGGTGAGAAGGAACACGACCTCGGCCTGAATCGGATCGGTGTCCTGAAACTCGTCCACCAGTACGTAGCGGTAGCGATCCTGTAGGTCACGTCGCGCCGTCCGGCTCTCCCGCAGCAAGCGCGCCGCTTCCATCAAGAGGTCGCCGAAGGTGAGCTGGCCCGTTCGCCGGCGCTCGGCGGCATAGACAGCAGCACCCGTGCTGGCGAAATCGATGGCAATCGGGTAGCGATGGGCGCGCCACTGCATGAGTGCCGCATGCGCCTCGCCCCCCGAGGCAGCGAACTCCTCGAACTGCGTCTTCAACTCGCGTGCGCGCTCCTTGCCTTCGGTGCTGTCACTCCAGCGGATCAACGTGATGTCGAGCTTGCGATCGACGATGATGTCGAGCGCCTCGAACAGGCGTGCTTCCTCTTCCCATCCCAAGCGCCTCAGAAAGTGGAGTTGACGGATCTTGCGCTGCAGGCCGTCCCAACCCTTCTCGGGCTCATCGCGAGGCATCAAGGTGTCAGCCTTCTCGAGCAATCTCTCGAGAGCCCACCTGACATGCTCGCAACGCGGCACGGGGACCTCGGGAGCGGGGAAGGTGACGTCGGGTTGATCGCTGAGGAATTCGTAGCAGTCCCGCAACTGGAGAGCCTTCAAGCTCACATCCGAGAGGCGAGTGAGAGAAGCATCGCGTGCCGACATCAAGCGTTCCAGGTGCCGGACCCATGCCTCACGCCGCGACCTGATTTCCTCGGGGCCGAAGATCTCCCGGAACGACGGGTCGAGTCCGGCCTCGAGCGGTCGCTCGCGAAGCAGCCGGGCGCAGAAGCTGTGGATCGTGCCGATGAAGCCGCGCTCGAGATTGGTGAGCGCGGCGCTCAAACGCCCGATCACCTCGGTATCGCCGCTCTCCTGCGCCTTCTCAAGGCTTCTCTCGAGGGCGATCTGGAAGCGCTCGCGCAGTTCCGCCGCCGCCTTGCGCGTAAAGGTCACGGCAGCGATCTGGTCGATCTTGGCGTGTCCACTCTTCACCAGAGCGACCATGCGCCTCAGTAGCTGCCGGGTCTTGCCCGAACCGGCACCAGCCTCAACGAGAAAGCTCTTATCCAGGTCGATCGAAATCCGATCGCGGACGGCCTGGTCAGGTGGCTGGGATCCGATCATTTGTCCGCGCCTCTGGCACGCCGGAATGGCTCGTAGGCCTCCAGAGTGGGGAAGTGCTTCTTTCCCCATGCCGCTGGAGGCGACGAGGTGTTGCCATAGCCATCCCGCTTTGCGCGGCACACTGTCTGATAGTCGCAGTAGCCGCAGTCCTTTGATTCCTGTGTCGGTACGAAGTTGCCGAGCTCGACCAGCTCGATCAGGGCTCCCACGACCTCGGGCCAATTGCTGAGATCGGTGCGAGCAAACGAAATGGCCTCCCCCTGCCCGGCTTGCGTCGGGAACTGGTACTCCATGGTTTCCGCGGTGTGCTCGAGAATACGCTCGGCAACAGCGCTGTACAGCGCGTGCTGCAGTCGACGGCCGCCGTTGTAGACGCCGCCTGCACGCGAGAATCTCCAGGCGCCTCCGGTCTTGTAGTCAATGACCCTGAGCTTGCCGGGCGCGATCTCGTCGATGCGGTCGATGGCACCGCGTATCCGTATCGTCCCTCCGGGCACGTCGAGCTCGACTGCCGAGTACTTGCCCTCGGACAGGCCGAACTTGATTTCGAGATGGGCCCAGCGCGGTTTCTCGGGTCGGATCATGCGCAGGAAAACGCACATGTCCATTCGCAGGGCCTCGCTTTCCGCCTCGAATACGACGTCGCTCGGTGGTGGCACCCTATGACGTGTGCGCGTGAGCTCTTCCTCGAGGACCTCCTCGGCGATTCTCGGGAACCTCTCATTCTTGGGGTGAATCTGGTTTTGCACGGCCTCCCGCAGAACTCTCTCGTACACCTTGTGCAACAGCGAGCCCTTCTCCAACGGCGTGAGCCATTCATCGAGCGTGAACTCGATGTCCTCGGGTGGCTCGACGCGCAGCACATGCCGGAAGAAGTAGCGCAACGGACACTGACCGAGCATCTCGAGACGGCTGGCCGAGAGCACGATCTGATCATTGACACGCGGGTCGAGAATCTCAGGCCGGGGCGTGATGGCTCCCTGGTACGAGGTCAGCACATCAGTGTCGCGCTGCCTCTCTGCCCGCAGCCCCCTGTCGAGGTGGGGGAATGCCTCCCGCACTCGATCAGAGGCCGGCAGGAGAACTCCTTCGTGGCTGAGGTTGGCCAGCCAGACGTCGGAGCTATCGATTCGGGCTGCACCGTCGGGAATTGCGTTGGCGAGAGGTTGCAGCGTTCTGTGCAGCGTCTTGTAGTCGGCGGATGGATCCGCGGACATCAACCGAAAGACCTGCAACAGCATCGGGGACGGCGCGTGGCTGCGTCCCTCGCTGCTTTCCCATGCCGAGTAACTCAGCGTCACACTACCTCGAAGGTTGGCCAAGAGGGCTGCAAGGGCGTAGCGCCGCTCTGCCAGAAGCTGGTCGGAAGTGGCGAGGTTGATCGGATCGACCCTTTTCCTGTCACCGTCGAGCAACAGTGGATCTTGTCGATCGGAGTCATAGGCGCTGCCGGCGTGGTGACCTACGACAAAAGTGTGACTCCGTCCGCTGAGCCCGCCGTGGGAAATGTCAGAGAAGTGGAGGTGGCCCCCGGCCGAGCTCCAGGGCTGTTTCTTGTCACCCGAGGCGGGGGAGGGCACGCGCACTTCGATGTGATTGCGCAGAGTGGCAATCGCGGCTCCGATGCTGCTTTCCCGCCTGAGGCTCTCTTGAACCCGCGAAAGGCGGTGTTTGAGCCGGCTCTGTGCTTCCCGCTCGATTTCCCTGTGGGCCGGAACGAATTCCAGGAAGGTGAGCAAACCGCTGGCTAGCGCCGCGGGACTTACCTTGGTTCGTGCGGCGCCGAACCGGTCAGGCACCTCTGGGGTCGCCGCCAGGATCGGATCGAGCAGCACCCGCAGGCCTTCGAGCTCCTGTCGCCGGCGTTCCCGATAGGCTTCGACTTCCTCGGGCGACCTATCAGCGCTTACCGGGAGCGGGTCCTTCAATGCCTGCAGGGCCCAATCAATTTGCTTCAGGTATCGTTGCCTTCCCCAGCCGATGCGCAAGCTGCGCAGGCGGCGCGCCAGGCGCGCCCCGCCAACAACAACCTCGCCATCATTGGGGGGGCTGAGGATGCCGACCTGCAGCAGAGCCCGAGGGATCTCGGAGGGGAAGTCCTCCTGAATCCATCGCAGGTACCCCGCCACGGCACGTCCCGTCCGCGTTCTCCAGACGGGCAGCCCGGCGGCGTGGGTAACCTGCACCTCCAGGTGCGTCGCCAGTGAGTCCAGGGTCGAGCCGTAGAGCACCGGGTCGGTAGCGATGATTTCGACCTCGTCCCAGGGCAGGCCCTCAGCGACGCACCGGCGCAGAATCTCGCGAAGCTCATCGGCAGGACTCGCCGCCGCGAAGAGCTCGATCGTCGGGTTTTTGCATTGCGGCGTGATCTCTTCGGGCCCTAGTACGAAGGAAAGGCGCCCGCGGGGCACGGCTTCCGCCGGGGTCACCAGACCCGGTAGCGCGGGGCTCCTGAACACGGGGTCCACGGGCAGAACCAGTGCTCCGCGCTCCTGCAGGATGCCCAGCAGCTGGCCGACCAGGCCTCGTTGTTCGAGGTCTGGCAGGATGTAAATGCGTCCCTCCGGCAGGCCGCTCTCGCCGCTCTCGAGCCCACTCACCGCCAACCGCAGAACCCGCGCATCATCCACGAGCCGACGCTGATCATGCAGGCTTTCGTAGTCGTGCAAGATCCGGGTCAGCACATCTCGCTTCTCCGCATCCTCCAGTGGAGCCTTGCTCAGCGCCACGGTGCCAATTCCCGCAAGCCTCAGATCGTTGATCGAGCTCCGCACCGCCGCGCGAAACCCGATGCCCTCGGCCAGGGCTTGAAAGCGCTCGATTTCCTCGCCGGCCAAGGCTCTGTCGATGGCCTCGTCCAGAAGGGCCATCTGCCCGAGGTCATCGAGTCTCGTGAAGCCAGCCGCGGCGAGCCCGTCTGCCACGAGCCTCGAGGCGAGCTGCAGGGGAGTGTTGTAGGTGAAACCCACCCAGCCTCCCGTGGCCAGAGTCAGGGCGTGCAGGATCTCTCGCCCGACTCCGCGCCGGCGACAAATGAGCAGCTTCGTGTCCAGCGGGTGCTCTCGCGACTCGTGCGCCAACGCACACAGAAGCCGCGAGTGGCGGGAGGGATCGAGCTCGAGAGCGTTCATCCGTGGTGCGCTCATGGCTGCTCGTCCAGGAGGTCGTCGAGCCGCCCTGCCGGGGGCCACGCCAGGCCGACTCGCTCGGCACAGAATGCCAAGGCACGGTTCTCCGCCCAGTAGCGGTCCGGGTCACTGCTTCCATTGCGCTCGGTGAAGAAGCCCACGTGCCCGCCTTGCTCGGGTGCTAGGAGTTGCAGCAGATCATTCTCCTGAAGCTCAGTGCGGCTGAACGGGTCGAAGGGAATGAAGGGGTCGTCCTGGGCGTGGATGATCAAGCTGGGAACGTACACACGATGGATCACTCGAAGGGCGCTGCTGCGTGAGTAGTAATCCTCGGCATCCGCAAATCCCGACAGCGGCGCGACCACGACATTGTCCCATGCCCGAATCGTGCTGATCCGCGCTAGGTCGAGATCCGGGAAGAGCTCCGGGTGGCTCTCCCGTCGGCTCTGATAGCGGCGTGAGAGGCGGCGCAGGAAGTAGTTTCGATATATCCAGTTTCCAGTCCTATCGATCGCACGGCAGGCGTCGTCGAGGTCGATGGGCACGGAAATCACTGCTGCCGCCCGCAGAGCGGATGGCGGCTCGGCGCCGTATTCGCCGAGGGCCTTCAGCGCGATGTTGCCACCGAGTGAGAAGGCGATGACGACGATCGGCACACTCGGGTGCTTCCTGCCAATGTGGTCGATGATGCTATGGAGATCTTCGCTGCGGCCGGCGTGACCGATGCCGATGCTGGGGTGGTCTCCCTGCGAGTTGCGCAAATCCACACGCACGATGTCGAAGCCCGCCAGGCGGCCCTTGGCCGCTACTGCCATGACATTGTCGGCCGCGGCACAGCCGGTGAGGCCATGCAGAACCACCAACACCGCAGTTGGGTTGCCGCCACTCGTCGACCAGTGGATGCTGATCCGGTCGTCGTCCGCGGTGGGGATGGTTTCGACGATCGCTCGATTCGCCAGGTCCCGACCCGCGGCGTGCCGCCGCATCTTGTTCGGCACAATGGTCTGGAGGTGACCGTGGCGCAGCCACTGCGGTGGAATGAAATGGGCGAGCATGGAATTTGTTGACATGTTCGGCGATGCGTTCCCGATCACTGGAGCTTGTCCAGCGATGATGTTTTCATGCCTCTGTTCATCCCGGAGGTTGCG
>JAUWTE010000285.1 GCA_030609765.1 Acidobacteriota bacterium | reverse complement strand
TTATCATCCACCAGGTCATTCCTGCTATTGCAGTCGGCTGCCCCGTGATCATCAAGCCAGCCAGCACGACACCGCTGAATTGCTTGCGCCTATGTGGGCTTCTGACTGACGCGGGTTTGCCTGATGGATGGTGTCAACCCATTGTGTGCGGTAACGACGTGTCTGAGTCCTTGGTGACCAGCGACAGGATCGCGTTCTTTTCCTTCATTGGCTCGGCCAGGGTGGGCTGGTGGCTGCGCAGCAAGCTGGCTCCTGGCGTACGCTGTGCATTGGAGCACGGCGGTGCCGCGCCTGTGATTGTCGATGAGACGGTCGATCTTGATGAAGTTGTCCCTTCTCTGCTCAAGGGTGGGTTCTACCATGCAGGACAGGTCTGTGTGTCAGTTCAGCGCGTGTTTGCCCCGAAATCCATCGCGCACGAGCTGGCAAGGAAACTGTCGGCAGGTGCAGAACGGCTGGTTGTAGGTGACGCGATGAATGAGGACACGGAAGTGGGCCCGCTGATATTGAAGAGTGAGGTTGAGCGCGTTGATACGTGGGTCAAGGAGGCGGTCGCGGCTGGAGCGAAGTTGTGCACGGGTGGCAAGAGACTGAGCGAGACAACGTACGCACCCACAGTGCTCTATGATCCCCCTGCGGATGCCAAGGTATCCACGTTGGAGATCTTTGGCCCGGTTGTTTGCGTCTACGGCTACGACGACAGGCGTGAGGCCATTGAGCGCGCCAATGGCTTGGATCTCGCATTCCAGGCGGCCGTCTTCAGCAACGAACTAAGCACGATTCTGGATACGGTCAAGCGACTGGACGCAACCGCTGTAATGGTCAATGACCATACTGCGTTTCGGGCGGACTGGATGCCGTTTGGCGGTCGGCATACATCGGGGCATGGCATGGGGGGTATTGGCTATACCATGCACGATATGATCCAACCCAAGATGGTAGTCATCAGGACAGGATGAGCTTTGTAGATCGAAGGAGCTCGAGCGCGACGGTCTTCCTGAGTAGGGTCAGGCCCTCTTCTTCCGCCTGAACCTGAAGGCAGCAAATCCTGCAACGGCGCTCCCGAACAGCAGCAGCGTGCCCGGTTCCGGGATCCGTCCCAGAGCCTGGACGCCGCCAATATGCCAGTCATCCTCACCGCCATAGCCGTTCAAGAACCAGCGATCGCCGCCCCGCCTGAGGCTGTAGTAGTCCAAGTCGGTCTGGTCGTCGTCGGAATCGGTGACCCAAACACCGGTATAGTAGCGAGAATCACTGGGATCGTATTCGTAGCCCCAGGCAGTGAGTGCGTGGCCCTGTTCGGGCCGGTAGATCGCCAAGGTTACGCCATACCCTGCGTGGAGATAGCTATCCACATAAGGCATGGTGCCGGCTCCCCAAAACTCATGGAAGTAGTCGTGGAAATCGTATTCGGGCCAGTGGTTTCCACCGCCGTCAACTTGCGACCATCCGACCTCAGCAGGTGGTGCGGTCCCGTTCAGCCACCAATCCCAACCGTATCCCGGCAAGCCTCCCTCGTCGGTCCAATGGTGTTCGAAGTTCTCGAAGATGAGGTCATGGTTGGAGTAGGTCGATGTACCCCACCTGGACCAGTCGAGGATATTCGATGCTGCCGCTGCCCAGCACAGCTTCCTCGTGACAGCCGAGACAGGTGTCGGTAACCTCCTGCGGTAAGTCAAACGGCCCTTCGATGAACTCGCTGTGATCTTTCTGCGCACTAGAATCGCTCGCGAGCAGGACGATCAGTACCAGAAGCAGCGTGCTTTTCATTTCGGCTCCTCGTCACCTGCCGCCCGGACACGGCCACTCGCTTGGAGTGTACGTCCACCACTGCGGCCAGTCCAGAGCGGTCCGCCCTCCCATGCGGCCGCAGCAAAGACACGCTACCCTACTCAGGACTTGAGGAACTCGCCCCGCAGGGGTGAGCGTCCCGAGAAGCAGATGACGAAGGCGTAAAGGATGACGGCTGCAACAGCGGCTATTCCGAGCGTCGACGTTCCTGCATACCAGCTCGATGCGTCGAGCGTGAAGGGCGTCATCGAGGCAAAGGTGCCGATGAAGAGATGCGCGATCAGGGCCAGGAGGCCGAAACGGACCAACACGTAGGTGAAGATAGCCGCCGCCAGAATCAACATGATCGTCGAGTAGAGGGTGGTCAGGTTTGTCGAGTAGGCGCCCAGTGCGAGAAGAAAAACAACCAGGGCAGCAAGCCACTGATTGCGGAGCAGAACGCGGAGCAGCAAGAACACGACGGCGCACTCCAGCCCAATGAAAATGGCCAATTGACAACTGGTCAACACATTGACGAGCACGTAGCGCGGACTGAGGAGGGGCTGGAGATCCACGAGCACCGGCATCATACTATCCCGGGATCCGAAGAGCAGGGCACCGTTCCCGAGCAGATAGGTTGCCATCCCGAAGGCCAGACCGACCAGAACATCCCTCCCCACCAGTGGATCGCGCAAGCGCCCGGACAGCAGGCGCGTCCAGGGAATCAGGCTCTGGGGCCAGAGTCTGCGGAAGTAAGGATCCACCGCGGCGTACATGAGGCCGTACCGGATTCCCGACTGCAGTCCGAGCGCCACACCGAAGAGGAACAACTCGAGCTCGATGTAGCCGTGAGGCACGTGCCACGATTCGAAGAGCCAGGAAAGGAAGGCAATGCCGAAGACGAAGGCGGTCAACCGCAGCACGCCAGCGCGATCCGCTTTCCTGGAACGCCAGTGGCGCACGCCAAAGAAGAGCGAACCCACGAAGGCGACGACCCAGATTGCGAAGACGACGGCTTTGGGAATGCTCCAGGCAGAAATGGCTTGCGCTTCCAACGGGTCCCACGCACCAACCGCCTTGAAATACACCGGCCTTCCCCGGTGCGCGGCGGCCTCGAGCCGCACCGGATTCCGAACCGCGCCGGACTCGCGCCTCTTCCAGGCGACACGGAAGTCCGAGGCGACCGGGGGTACATCCTGTGACTCCGTCGGGACCCACTCCTCGGGCGCCAGATCCGCCGCTGCGAATACGGGTGACCAGTCCAGCTCAGGCGATTCCGTACCCGGATCCGACCGCGAGGGCACTGCCTGGAACTCGAGCAGGCGACCATGAACATCGAGTCGGGCGGCAACCATTCCGGATAGAAGCGCGGGGGGGTCGGTGTAGGTCACGAAGGTACGCGCCCAATGCTCGTGCAGCTCGTCAACCCGGCGTTCGGACACGAGGTATTCCGAACTCTGCCGATACCAGAAGCGGACAGCCCAGGGGCTCTCCGACGCGTCCCAGAGTTCTGACATGCGCCCGTTCTCGAACATGTAGCGTATGTACTTGTGATCGTAGTCGAATCCGAACGCTTCGTCTTTGGGCGGCGTCGTGTAGCCGAAACCGCGAATCATCTGTACGGCGCGATCGGCGAGCACCTCAGGACGCATCGCGGGAGGTAACCGCTTGTGGAACTCGACCTCGTTACCGAACAACACGATCAACAGCAGCCCGATGATGTTGAATGCCAAGAGCGTCCACGCGACGGGGGGACGGACGCTCTCTCGCTGCCCAGCCTCCGCGACCTCCTCGGGGGACGGCGTCTCACCCATGGCCAAGGCTTCGGACAGGGGATCGCCGCCGGGTAGCGCGGCGGCAACCGCCAGGGCCGAAGCCGGTCGCTGCGCAGGATCGGCCGCAAGGCAGCGCATGATGACCCGCTCGACATGTGGGTCAATCCGATCGACGTGGCCGGAGGGAATCGTCATCGACGACGACCGTTTCAGACGCAGCATTTCGGCGAGCGAGGAGGACTCGAAGGCGGGCCGGCCGGTGAAGACCTCGTAGAGAACTAGGCCGAGCGCGTAGATGTCCGTGCGGATCGTCAGCTGTTCGCCGGCCAACTGCTCGGGTGCCATATAGGCGGGTGTCCCGGCGCGCGTATCTTCGCCTTGGAGTTGTTCCAGTAGGCCGGCGAGCCCGAAATCCATGATCTTCGCCCGCCCGCGCCCATCGATCATGACATTGGCGGGCTTGAGATCGCGATGCAGGACTCCCTGCTCATGCGCGGCGCCCAAACCCGCGCACAGCTGGCGCGCGATCTGCAAAGCCTTGTCTTGGGGGAGCCGTCCGATCCGCCGAAGGAGAGAGGCCAAGTCCTCGCCGTCGATGAACTCCATCGAGAGGAAATCGTAGCCCTGGGCCTCGGAAACATCATAGACGCGGCAGATATTGGGATGCGAGATCTGACGGGCGATCCGCACTTCCTGGAAGAAGCGTGCCTGGCGCGCATCGTCCTTGTCGAGACCCTCGGGCAGGAACTTGAGCGCCACAGCTTGGCCCAGCTTGAGATCGATGGCTCGATAGACCTCGCCCATACCCCCTCGCCCGAGGAACGCAACGATGCGGTAGCGGTTTCCAAGAAGGGCGCCGGGGGCGAAACGCCACTCGTCACTCGAAGGATCCGAGGAGGGGGGGGCATTCGGCTTGCGGAGCTCGGTCCGGGGCTCATCCGCAACCGTGCCCGGCGCGAGGGGATCCTCGCCGGAGAGAAGCCCCGTCCCGCACGACGCGCAGAAGCGGCTGCCGTCCGCGGACATGTGATCGCAGGAGGGGCACCGGATCATGCTCTGCCTGCGCCTCCGCCGAGTGTGCCTACGACCGAGCCGGTGGACCGACCGAATTCCCAGGTATCAAAACACAGGGGTGATCTCACGCAGGATGTGTACGGATTGTGCCAACACGGACGGCGAAAGCCAACAGAAAGATGCTCTATGACTCCGCCACCACCCCCGGGAACCGCCGCGGCCCCTCGAATCCCGGCCTGGCTCAACCCAGAGATCCCGTCACAGCCTTCCCAACTCCACCCATGCCTGTGCTATGCTCTCCCCGGTCCACCCGTCGGAGAGTGACCTATCATGTCGCCATCCCTGAAACTCTTCGGAAGACTCAGGTCCCTC